>JBARNF010000068.1:0-10289 GCA_049802835.1 Bradyrhizobium sp. | reverse complement strand
GGCACGCCACAGACCGGCGCCAAGCCGGCGGTGGCCAATGCAGCCGGAAGTGCGACCGCGCCGTCCGGGAGTCGCGACCTGCTCTTCAACAGCAAGCCGATCTCGGACGTCGCAGTGCTCTCGGGAGCAGGCTCTGCATCCCCGGCAAGTCCCACGGCGACGGCACCAGGCAAGAGCGAGCAAGGGACGCCTGCCAGCACGGCTGCCGCGGCCACGCCGGCCCCGGCGGGTGCGCTATCCGCTTCACCCAAGCCTGGCCAGTCCTCCGCGCTCGACAGCCGCAGCGGGATCTCGCTCGGGACCGGCGTGCCAGCGGATTCGTCGGAGCGACCGGGACTGCCGTTGCGGCCCGAACTCCAGCAGATGCGGGATCCCAGGTTTGGTCTGTCCGGCAGCGCCTCGGCGAGCTCAGGGTCCGGCCGTTTCGACCATATGACCGCCAGCGGTCCCTGCGCCACCTGTCACAACGGCAGCACCGCCACCGGCAAGCCGTCGAAGCACGTCCCGACCACTGCCTCGTGCGAAACCTGCCACAAGAGCACGACGACCTTTGCCGGCGCGCGGTTCACGCATGCCGGAACGACAGCAGCATGCGCGACCTGTCACAATGGCGGCACAGCCGCCGGCAAGCCGGCGAAGCATGTTGCGACGAGCGCGCCGTGCGAAACCTGCCACAAGAGCACGACGACCTTTGCCGGCGCGCGGTTCACGCATGCCGGAACGACGGCAGCATGCGCGACCTGTCACAATGGCGGCACAGCCGCGGGCAAGCCGGCGAAGCATGTTGCGACGAGCGCGCCGTGCGAAACCTGTCACAAGAGCACGACGACCTTTGCCGGTGCACGGTTCACGCATGCCGGAACGACGGCAGCATGCGCGACCTGTCACAACGGCGGCACGGCCGCGGGCAAGCCGGCGAAGCACGTTGCGACGAGTGCGCCGTGCGAAACCTGCCACAAGAGCACGATGACGTTTGCCGGGGCCCGCTTCAGCCATGCCGGGACGACGGCGGCGTGCGCCAGCTGCCACAACGGGGCTACGGCGTCGGGCAAGCCGCCCAAGCATGTGCCAACCACTGCGTCCTGCGAGACTTGCCACAAGAGCACGACGACCTTTGCCGGCGCGCGCTTCAGCCACACCGCGACAGTGGCGGCCTGTGCCAGCTGCCATAACGGCAGCACCGCGACAGGCAAGCCGCAGCGTCATGTCAGCACCTCGGCCCCCTGCGAGAGCTGCCACAAGAGTACGGTTGCCTTCAGCGGCGCGAGAATGGATCACGCAACGCTGACCGCGCCGTGCGCCAGCTGTCACAACGGCACCAATGCGCAGGGCAAGGGACCGAAGCATTTCGTTACGACTGCGTCGTGCGAGAGCTGCCACAAGACCATCAGCTGGTCAGCCGTGACCTATCGGCACGTGTCGGCGAGCTATCCCAATCACGGCGCCGCAATTGCCTGCGCCGGGTGCCATGCCAGCAACGCGCAGGTCGTGACCTGGAAGTTCGCCGCCAACAAGCCGGACTGCGGCGGCTGCCACGCCGATGCTTTCCACCCGCAGCAACACGTCAAGTTCATGAAGCCTGCGCCGATGAGCTACACGGCGGCCGAACTGAAGGACTGCACCGGCGCCTGCCATATCTATGCGGACAAGTCGGCGACCATGATCCAGACCCGACGCCAGGGCGTCCACCGCGCCAACAGGGGTGGCTGGTGATGCGGCTGTTTGGTTCATGGTCAGGCCCGATCTTGCGACGGGCAGGGCGGAGCGCCGCCGTTGCCACGCTTGCAGCCATTCTGCTCTCGGGCGGCATGCAGGATGCGGCGGCCCAGCCGGTGATCGATCAGTTCGTCTCCGGCGCCGATCTCGTGACGGTCGGAAAGTGCAGCCTGCTGCGGGTGAATTTCCATGCCAGGGTGCGCTATGTCGGTCACGTCCCGCAGGATCGAGGCAGCCAGCTCAGTGTTTCGCTGCAACTGGTCGACCGCGAGGCGACGCTGGCGCGGCGTCTGGTCCGCCGCGAGGGCGTGCGCGTCGAGAATGGCCAGGCCGCCGGAATACGCGACGTGTATCTCGCGCTCGACGAGGCCAGGGGCCCGGTTCTCGTCATTCAATTCGCCAGTGAGCTCAGCTACCAGATCGTTCAATCCGGCAGCTTCGAGCAGATCGCGATCGTCGTCAGCGCAAAGGGTCCTGCATCGACCTGCAAAATCGCCGCCTTTCCCACGACGACGTCGGCTCCATCAGTTCGCGGCGACGGAGGTCCTGCGCGCAAGCTGTCGCCGGCCGACCTGCGTCTCGTCGAGGGTTCATTGGACGAGGCGCGCGCCGCGATCCGCAGAAACAACTATGCCGGGGCAACCGCGATCCTGAAGAAGGTCCTGCAATATCCCGAGAACAGCGCGAGCGCGGAGGCGCAGGAGTTGCTTGGCGTGGCACGGCAGAAGGCCGGCCAGACCGCCGAGGCCGTCGCCGAATACGAGGACTATCTGCGCCGCTACCCGAACGGGGAGGGCAGTGACCGCGTCCGGCAGCGGCTTGCGGCGATTCAGACGGCGATGATGCGTGTGCCGGACCGACCGCAGGATCAGCCTGGACAGTCTTCCGATTCCGGCGGACCGAGGAAAGTGCCGTCGACCGGTGAGACCCGCTGGACCATTTCGGGCAGCGTGTGGACCACCTACCTGACCAATGACAGCTTTTCCAGAGTGAAGGACCTGTCACGCGCACCCGATCCGAACGCCGATCCCGATGCGCACCGGGTGCACCAGAATACGGCGCTGTCCAGCTTCGATGTGTTCGCGACGGGCGACAACGATCAGGTGCGGACCAAGTTCAAGCTGTCCTTCACGCATGAGCGCCAGTTCGACACCCAGACCGACAAATACGGCATATCGACCGCCCAGGTGGACTACACGTTGAAGCAGTATGACGTGACCGCGCGGGTCGGCCGGCAATCGCGCAACACCGGCGGCGTGATCGGCCGCTTCGACGGTGCGGTGCTCAGCTGGCAGTACAGCCCGGCCGTGCGCTTCAACGTGCTGGCGGGATCACCGAACTGGAGCCGGTTCGACGCGCCGTTCAAGGATGGCAAGTCGCTCTATGGCGCCAGCATCGATTTCGGCAAGATCTTTGGCGGGCTGGAGACCAGCGTCTATGCGATCACGCAATATAACCAGACGTTCGTCGACCGCCAGGCGATCGGAGCGGAGTTCCGCTATTTCGACGCCAACAAGTCCGCGCTCGGCACCATCGACTACGACACCTATTTCAAGCGGCTCAACGCCGCGATCTTCTCCGGGACCTACACGTTCGAGGACAAGTCGGTGATCAACACCGCGCTCGACTATCGCCGGGTGCCGTTCCTCTCGACATGGAACGCGCTGCAGGGCCAGCCCTTCCTCACCCTCTACGACATGATGAAGTTCAACACCGCTGCCGACATCAAGCAGCTGGCGATCGACCGCACCCCGACCTTCTCGTCCGCGATGGTGAGCTACTCGAAGCCATTGAACGACACATGGCAGGTCTCCACCGACGCGACGGTCACCAACCTGTCAGGGACCCTGCCGTCCGGCGGCGTCGACGGCACGCCTGCGAGCGGTCTCGAATATTACCTCTCGGCGCAGCTGACTGGAAACAGCATCTTCAAGCCAGGCGACTTGTTCATGGGCGCTATTCGTTATGCAAGCCTCGCCGATTCCAAGTTCTACGTGCTCGATCTCAACACGCGCTACCCGCTGTCTCCGGATCTCGCGATCAGTCCCCGGCTGCGGCTCGGCTACCGCGCCGGCACGAACACCGACCTCAAGGAGTTCACGGTCCTGCCGTCGTTTCTCATGACCTATCTATGGTCGAAGGAGTTCAGCATGGAGGCGGAGATCGGATATCGGTTGGTCGATTCCACGTTGGCGAACGTGAAGACGACCACCAAGGATCTGTTCGCGTCCGTGACGCTTCGCCGCGATTTCGGCTTCGATGGTGTTTCCCAATGCCGCGCTTCGGCGGTCTCCTGCGCCTGGGCACGACCGGGCGCGATGGCGGACGCCGCTACTCGGAGCGCGGGCGCTGGCTTGCCGGTGAAAGCCCCGGACAGGCCGCTGAAGTCCTATGCGCTGGAAACCGGGCTGCGCTACTGGTACAGCTCCGGCAAGAACCGCTACAACTACTTCGCCGACCGCGCGGCGATGTCGCAGGTGTCCCGGTTGGATTACAATGGGCTGACGGGCCATTCCGGCGAAATGTTCTTCCGGCTGGATGCGTATGATGGTCCGTTCGCCAACATGTTCCTGAAGGGTTATGTCGGCGCCGGCAAGATCACGAACGGCACCTTGGTCGACGACGACTTCGCGCCCTTCGTCAATCCGTCCTCGCGCACCAGCAGCCAGGCCGGTGGCCAGTTGAGATATGGCAGCATCGACCTCGGCTTCAATTTGGTCGAGGCCGATCGTTTCAGGATCGGCGCCTTTGTGGGCTACCACTACTGGATGGAGACGGTGGACGCGCGCGGATGCACGCAGATCGGCGGCAATCCGGTCATCTGCATGCCGGCGCTCGGATCCAACATCAAGGTGGTAACCGAGCAGGATACCTGGCACTCCGGCCGCGCCGGCATCACTGCCGATGCCCACATCTGGGACCGCCTCAGCGTGCAGGGCGAGATCGCCTATGTCTGGGCTTCGCAGAATGCGGTCGATACCCACTACTTCACGTTCGGCCGCGATCCCGCGTCGGGAAAGGGATCGGGTTTCCAGGCTGAGGCCGTGATCAAGTATCAGGCGACTGACGCCTTCAGCCTCGGCATCGGCGGCCGCTGGTGGCACCTCAGCACAGATGCGGTCGACTCCTTCAACCAGCTCCTGCGCTACTCGACCGACCGCTATGGCATGTTCGTGCAGGGCTCCTACAAGTTCCACTAGGTCTGTCTTCGGGAGTGTTGCGCGATGAATATTCCGGCTCGGCCGTATCAGTTTGGTCTCAATTATGACGCGTACTTCGACCGGGCGTTGGCCCAGCTCCATGACGAACGCCGCTACCGGGTGTTCGCCGATCTGGAACGGCTCGCGGGACGGTTTCCGCACGCGGTCTGGCATTCGCCGGAAGGTCCGCGCGAGGTCGTGATCTGGTGCTCCAACGACTACCTCGGCATGGCGCAGCATCCCAAGGTGATCGGCGCGATGGTCGATACGGCGGCGCACATGGGCACCGGCGCCGGTGGCACGCGCAACATCGCCGGCACCAATCACCCGCTGATCGAGCTCGAGCAGGAGCTCGCCGCGCTGCATGGCAAGGAGGCGGCGCTGGTGTTCACCTCGGGCTATGTTTCCAACGAGACCGGGATCTCGACGATCGCAAAGCTCCTGCCCAACTGCCTGCTGCTGTCGGATGCGCTGAATCACAATTCGATGATCGAGGGCGTGCGCAAATCCGGCGTCGGGAAGAAGATCTGGCGCCACAATGATATCGGGCATCTCGAGGAGCTGCTGCGCGCCGCCGACCCGCACCGTCCCAAACTGATTCTGTGCGAGAGCCTATATTCGATGGACGGCGACGTTGCGCCGCTGCACCGGATCTGCGATCTCGCCCAGCGCTATGGTGCGCTCACTTACGTCGACGAGGTGCATGCGGTCGGCATGTACGGGCCGCATGGCGGTGGCATTTCCGAGCGCGATGGCGCCGCGGCGCGCATCGATATCATCGAGGGCACCCTGGCCAAGGCGTTCGGCTGCCTCGGCGGCTACGTCGCTGCGCGGGCCAATGTGATCGATGCCGTACGCTCCTATGCGCCGGGCTTCATCTTCACGACGGCGCTGCCGCCGGCGATCTGCGCGGCGGCGACGGCCGCGATCCGGCACCTCAAGACCTCGCAGTGGGAGCGGGACCGCCACCAGGATCGTGCCGCGCGGCTGAAGGCCGTGCTCGATGCGTCGGGCCTGCCGGTGATGCCGAGCGACACCCACATCGTTCCGGTCCATGTCGGCGACCCCGAGAAGTGCAAGGCGGCGTCTGATCTCCTGCTGTCCGAGCATGGCATCTACATCCAGCCGATCAACTATCCGACCGTGCCGCGGGGCGAGGAGCGGTTGCGTATCACGCCGTCGCCCTACCACGATGATGCGCTGATCGACCGGCTCGCCCACGCGCTGGTCGACGTGTGGGCGCGCGTAGGATTGAAGCGCGTCGCAGCCAACGGCAGGCCCGTTAACTCCTTCTAGATGGGCTGCTGTTCGTTAATCCGTTACACGGCAAACGGTCGGCCGGTCGCGGACTTGCATTGCGCGTCAGAGCACGGTCGGCCTCGACGGGGCAAATCAGAGCGAGTCTCACGTTCATGTCGCCGCATGAGAGGTGCACTTCGCGATCGTGACAGCGCAATTGAAGCCAGCGGCCATCATGCTCCTTTTCGGTATTGCGGCCAGACCAGACTCTGCGCCACCCTCACGAAGGTGATGCGCCCCGCATCACGGCCGGTCGCGCTGGGTCACATCCGCCTTCTGCAGTGTTCCGAAAATCTTTCCATTCATCAGAAGCGCGACCTCGCTGGCGGGCATCGGCTTCTGGCATTCGGACAGGGGGTTGAACCAGAAGTTCGCATTGGGCAGCAGGTCGAACAGATTGCGGGCAGCCGCGCCGAGGCAGGATTCCGGCTCCTTCACATAGTCGGAGATGCGCTTCCTGGACGTGAACGCCGGAAGCCAGGTCAGGCCCTGGAACTCGACGGTGGCGACGTTGATCATCTCCTGGCGCGCCAGGGAGCGCTGCCGGCCGGCTTTCACGGCGGCCTCCGGCGTCAGGACATAGATCTCGCTGTCGAGCAGCGCGCGGTAGAACATCGGGGCGACAGCGGGATCCTTTCCGGCCGCCTGCATGAGCGCTTCGAGACTGTTTTCCGGTTCGAACATCGTACCCCTCCCATTGAACGGTCACGGTCCATTCCAAGGTTGCTCGTCAGCTTTGTTTGTCACGAAGGGCGCGATAGACGGTGTTGCGTGAGATGCCGAGCCGCCGTGCGGTCTTGCTGATGTTGTTTCCGGTTTCGGCATAGGCGCTCAGTACATGTGCGCGCTGGATCTCGTGCAGATCGGTCTGAAGGCCGTCGCTGGTCGGTGTCCTGGGGACCGGTTGTGCGCGACAGACGGAGCCGACGACGGCTTCGACGGCGGCGTCGTCGACCACTTGGCCGGTCTCGTTGAGCGAAAGCCGGGCCAGGACATTGCGCAACTCCCGGATATTGCCGTCCCAGGCCAGCCGGGCCAGCCGATCAATGGCGGCCTGGGACAACTCGATCGACGGATCGATCTTGTGCATCAGATGGCGTGCGATCTCGGCGAAATCGGTGCGTTCTCGTAGCGGCAGCAGCGTCACCTCGAGCGTGTTCAGGCGAAACAGCAGGTCGGATCTGAACCGGCCCCTTGCGATCGCGTCGTCGAGATTGGCGTTGGTGGCCGAGACCAGGAGAACGTCGACCTCGCGCTTGCTGCCTCCGACCGGCCTCACGGTCCAGTCATCGAGGAAACGCAACAGGACCGCCTGCAAGGTCACCGGCATGTCGCCGATCTCGTCGAGGAACAGCGTGCCGCCATCGGCTTCCTTGAACAAACCCGCCGAGCCGCCCTTTCTGGCGCCCGTAAAGGCGCCCTCCGCATAGCCGAACAGTTCGGCCTCGATCAGGCTGTCGGGAAGGGCTGCGCAGTTGACAGCGACGAAGGATCCCGTCCGACGGCTCGCGGCGTGCGCGTGGCGCGCCATCTGCTCCTTGCCGGTGCCGGTCTCGCCGCGAATGAGGATCGACATCTTGCGCCCAGCGGCAGCCGCGACGCGCTGCACGATGGCCGCGATCCTCGGATCGGAGGAGACGAACGGAGCGGCGCTCTCCTTCGGCGCTGGCCTCGCCGCCAGCACGCGATGCGTCATCGGAAACTGGCGCGTGTTCTCGATCGTCGCGACGAATTGGCTGCCGACATCATCCTCGAGCCGCTGGCGCTCCTTGCGCCGGCCCTCGTCCACGAAATCACTGAACCGCGCGCGGAAAACGTCGGCAAACATGCGGCCCGCAGAAGCCGGCAGTCCGTGCAACAGCACCCGGGCTGCGCGGTTTAGCGCGAGAATCCTGCCGTCATTATCGACGGCCAGCAGGCCGGCGCTGAGCGTGTGCAGGTATTCGCCGCGATTGTGGAAGGCAATCAGGATGTTGCCGCGATGATGTTCGCGGAACAGCCCGTTCTCGATCTGGGTCGCGGCCATCGCGACCAGCGCCTGCGTGTGAGCCTGGCGGGACATGCAGTCGGACGATGCGTCGAGGATGCCGGCCACCTCGCCATCGGGCGCGAAGATCGGGGCCGCCACGCAGGTCAGGTTGTTGTAGCGGGCGAAGAAGTGCTCGCGTCCGTGTACGACGACCGGTCGCTTCAGGTAGGCGGCGGTGCCGAGTCCGTTCGTGCCGCAGATATTTTCGGTCCAGATCGATCCTGCACGGATGCAGGCCGCGTCCGATGCATCGCTGAAGCTGGAGTCGGAGATGATGTCGAGCAGCAGCCCCTCCGCCGTCGCAAAGGCGATCATGAAATTGGAGCCGGCGATCTGCTGATGCAGCGTGTGCATCTCGGCAAGGGCGAGGCCGCGCACCAGCGAGCAGCGCTGCTGCTCCTGCCGCAGCAACGCGGAGTCGATGAATTCGGGCGAGGGCGGTCGTAGAGCATCGAGGCCGAGTGTGATGCAGCGCATCCAGCTGTCGTAGATGTCGGCAGACAACAGATCGGCCGGCGGATGGCCCTGATCGTCGAGCCTCATCCACGCGCCATCGACGCGCCGGCTGGCAGGCAGCATCGTCCATCCTCCCGCACTGAGGGCTTGGCAGTGTCCCCCGTCGTCGCAGCCGCTTGATTGTTCGTTATGTGGTGCTGCTTGGCTCATCATAGAGCAATCGAGCGGGAAGCCAAATTTCACCGACAACGTCGAACGCCGTCTTTGCATTGCGGAAACTGTTCCGTCTCGGAACAGTTGTGCAACCAGCATTGATCCGCGGCGGACCGAACGATGACGTCGACGCCAATGAGAACGTCCGGAATTTCAGGTTGTTAGCTCGCTGGCATAGCTCTTGCTCAACCTTGGTCAACGACACCTGCGTCAAGTTGCCGTCAAAACAAAAAAATCCGGGGGAGTTCAATGAAGGCCGCGGTTCTCCATGCATTCGATGAAAAGCTGACGGCGAAGGAGTTCGTCAGATACGAAGAGGTCACCAATCCGAAGATCTCGCGTCCGATGGACGTCATTGTGCGGATCGGCGGTGCCGGCGTTTGCCGCACCGATCTGCACATCGTCGAAGGAATCTGGCGCAGCAAGGTCGACGTCAAGCTTCCGTATATCATGGGTCACGAGAACGCCGGCTGGGTCGAGGCCGTCGGTCCCGGTGTGGAAGGCGTCAAGGTCGGTGACAGCGTCATTTGTCACCCGCTCGTGACCAGCGGCCATTGCCTGGCGTGCCGACGCGGCAACGACATGCATGCGCTCGAGAGCTCCTTTCCCGGCATCAACGCCAATGGCGGCTACGCAGAATATCTGCTCACGGGTCAGCGCTCCCTGATCAAGCTGCCGAAGTCGCTGGCGCCGAAGGACGTCGCGCCCTACACGGATGCCGGCCTGACGGCGTATCGTGCCGCCAAGAAGGCGTCGCGCCATCTGCTGCCAGGCGAATATGCCGTGGTGATCGGGGCGGGCGGCCTCGGCCATATCGGCATCCAGGTTCTCGCAGCGCTGTGCGCGGCGGAGATCATCGTCGTCGACCGTTCCGACAAGTCGCTCGAGCTCGCCAAGGAGTGCGGCGCGCATCACCTCGTAAAGGCTGGTGACGGCGAGGTCGATGCGGTGCTCGCCCTGACCGGCGGCCGCGGTTCTGAGGCCGTCCTCGATTTCGTCGGTGAGGGGGACGCCATCGCCAAGGGGCTGGCGATGACCGCGAATGGTGGCTCCTATTACATCGTGGGTTACGGCGGCAAGATCGACCTGCCGACCATCGACATGATCACGACCGAGAAGACCATCGTCGGCAACCTGGTCGGCACCTATGCCGAGCTCGTCGAACTGATGGCGCTTGCCGACCGCGGCCTCGTCAACCTGCACACCAGGGAATACCGGCTCAGCGAGGCCAATGACGCCCTCCATGATCTGCACCATGGGCGCATCCATGGCCGCGCGGTCCTGATCCCGTAACGCGTGCGCGGCCAGATGCTCAGCGTCGATCCAGATCATCGAACGAGAGTAACGCGGGTGACGAAATCCGGCGAGCGCGAGCC
>JBARNF010000067.1:0-17006 GCA_049802835.1 Bradyrhizobium sp. | reverse complement strand
ATGAAACGGTCCATCGACGCGCGCTTCATGTCCGCTCCACGGTGCCAGGGGGATTACAAGAGGATTACAGGGAGAAAACGGCGGCGGGAATATCCCGCCGCCGCAACGAAATATCGGTCAACTTGTTATTGCGCCAAGGCGTTGTATTTGGCGAGCGAGGCCTTCAATTCGGCAAGTGCTGCGTCCGGATCGGCGCCGGTCTTCTTGACGCCTTCGGCCCAGGTCTTGACCAGCGGCTCGGACGCCTTCTTCCACAGCGCGGTCTGGTCCGCCGTCAGCTTGTAGACTTCGTGGCCTTCCTCGGCCTTCACCTTGTCGATGCCGGCGTCCTCGAACTTGCCCCAGGGCTCGCCGACCCTGCCGGCCGCCTCGGTGTTGCAGTTGTCGTCGATCGCCTTCTTCTGCGTCGCCGACATCTGGTTGTACTTGTCCTTGTTCATGACGAAGACGAAGGTCGTCACATAGAACGGCGCGTCCATGTGGTACTTCGTCACCTTGTCGACGCCGAACAGCACCAGCGAACCCGCCGGGAAGGTGACGCCGTCGGCGACGCCGCGCTCGATGATGTCGCGCACTTCCGGCGCCGAGGACTGCACGTTGGTGCCGCCGAGCACCGTCACGAAATTGGCGATGGTCGCATCCGCCGGGCGGATCTTCATACCCTTGACGTCCTCGGGGACGACGACCTTCTTGGTGCGGGTGTGGAAGGATGAGGGCGTGTGGACGAAGGCGAGACAGTACTTGACGTCCTTCATCTCCTTCTCGGCATATTTGCGATACCAAGCATCGAGACCTTCCGAGCCGCCCTTGGCGTCGGACACCAGGAACGGCAGCTCACCGGCGCCGATGATGGGGAAACGGCCGGGCTGATAGCCGGGATTGACGTAAGTGACGTCGGCGATGCCGTCGCGGGCCATGTCGTAATGGTCGAATGCCTTGCCGAGCTGCTGGGCCGGGAACACCTTGCCCTTGATGGTGCCGCCCGAGGCCTTCTCGACCGACGCGGCCCAGTCTTCCAGCGCCTTCTGCAGCGGATGGCTGGCCGGCACCCAATGCGAGATCTTCAGATCGAACGTCTTGTCCTGCGCGAGAGCGGGGGTGACAGCGGCGGCCAGCGCCAACGCCAGAAGCGTCTTCCTCATCGAGATCGTCTCCTCCATCCGCGGGCCTTCGAGGGCCCTTTGCTGCATTGTTATAGCATATAAGCATCATTGCAAGTGCCGCGGCAGGCTTGCCGCCACTGCACGCGCCAGCCGGAGCCGATCGCGTCAGCCAACGTTCGTACGGCAAACGAAAGTTGCCAGCGCACGGCCATTTCATTAACACGTTAAGGATCTGCGTTGCACCCGAAATTGTACGGCTGCATCAGCACACCATGAAATTGCCGCGTGAACGGACCGGAAGCGCTGCGACACCCTGCGCGGCCCATCGATGGAGTGGACACGCGACGTTTCAAACGCACGGGCAAAAGTCGTTTGAAACTTTGTTGGCGGTGCAAAACGCACGAGACCGTGGTCATTGGCGACATCACCGGAAACGATCGAGACGCGCATGAGCAGCATTCCCGCCGGATTCGAACCGCACTTCCGACGCAGCCCCTTCACTGACCCCTGGGAGCCGCTCTATGCGAAAAGGACGGACGAGGCCGTCATCCTCGGCCTGCGGCTCGCCACGCCGCACACCAACTCGCGCGGGCTGATCCATGGCGGCCTGATTGCCTCATTGGCTGACAACGCGATGGGCTACAGCTGCGCCCAGGCGCTCGACTGGGAGGTCTCGCTGGTCACGATCAATCTCGCGGTCGACTACATCGGCAGCGCCGGGATCGGGCAATGGCTCAGCGTCGAGAGCGACGTCATCAAGAGCGGGCGCACGGTGTGCTTCGTGCAGAGCCTAGTGCTCGCCGACGAGACCGTGATCGCACGGGCGAATGCGACGTTCCGCGTGGTGCCGAAGAAGGAATGACGGTGGTTGTGGCGGAGTTGAATTGGCGTCAGCCGAAGCGCCAGTCGCAGGTCGTGGTGACCAGATCGACGAAGGCGCGCACCTTGGCCGACAGCAGCCGCGAGCTCGGAAACACGATATGGATCGGCGATGATGGCTGCTCATGTTTCGCCAGCACGCGCTTGAGGCGGCCGCTGCGCAGCGCCTCCGCGGCCTGATAGGCCAGCACCCGGGTCACTCCGCCGCCGGCCTCGGCATACTGGATCGCGGCGTCGGCGTTGTTGGTGACGAGGCGCGGACTGATCGCAATGCGCAGCTCACGGCCCTCCTTCACGAAGCGCCATTCCGCATCAGAGCCGAACTGGATGGTCTGGTGCGTCGCCAGCGCCTCGGGCGTACGTGGCTCGCCATGCGCCTTGAAATAGGCGGGCGCGCCGACCACGATCCGCCGCATGCTTCCGACCTGGCGGGCAACCAGCGAGGAATCGCCGAGATGGCCGATGCGCACGGCGCAGTCGATGCCGTCCTCGACCAGGTTGATGATGCGATCCTCGAGACGCAGTTCGGCCGAGACGCCAGGGTAGCGGGCCAAATAGGCTGACATCACCGGGCCGACATGCAGGCGGCCGAAGCCGACCGGCGCCGACACCACGAGCCGTCCGGCTGGCTGCAGCCGCTCGCTCTCCGCGGCGAGCTCTGCCTCTTCCAGATCGGCCAGGATGCGCCGGGCGCGCTCGAGATAGCGCCGCCCGGAATCGGTCAGCGTCACCGAGCGCGTGGTCCGCTGCAGCAGACGGACGCCGAGATGATCTTCAAGTCCGGCGACCAGACGCGTCACGGCGGAGGGCGACAGCTTGAGCCGGCGCGCCGCCGGGGCAAAGCCGTTGAGCTCGGCGACGGTGACGAACGCCTGCATGGCATCGATGCGGTCCATGACGACTATTGCAGCATCTGCAATGATCAAGTGTCAACTGTCCCGATTATTTCGAGTGGTGATCCGGGCCATATTGGCGAGCGACGGCGGCCACTGCCGCATCGACCAGGAGTCATTGCCATGACCCAGACAGCCATCAAGGCGCCCGCCGACGTCGCGTTCTCACCGGCCGTGAAGGCGATCCAGGCCCGCAAGGGATCACGCGAGGGCTATGCCCGCATGGAGCAGAGCCGCGGCTGGCGCCACGAGGTCGACGCCGATCTCGCAAACCGCCTCGCCGAGGCCACGAGCTTCTATCTCGCCACCGCCTCAGCCGACGGCCAGCCCTACATCCAGCATCGCGGCGGGCTGAAAGGCTTTCTGAAGGTGCTCGACAGCCGCACGCTGGCGTTCGCCGACTACAGCGGCAACCGGCAATACATCACGCAAGGTAACCTCTCGGAGAATCCGCGCGCCTACATCTTCGTGATGGACTACGCCCATCGGCGCCGCGTGAAGATCTGGGGCACCGCGCGCGTGGTCGAGGACGATGCGGCGCTGACGGAGTCGCTGATGCCGAAGGGCTACAAGGCGCGGCCCGAGCAGGTGATCCTGTTCACGATCGAAGCCTGGGACACCAACTGCCCGCAGCACATCCCGCAGAAGTTCGACGCCGCCGATGTCGCGGAGGCCCTGGCGGTCCGCGACACCCGCATCGCTGAGCTCGAGGCTGAGCTGGCGAGATTGAAGGGTGAGGCTGCGCCCCCTGTCTAGTTCTCCGGCGATACAGGAAGGCGCGGGGCGGCGTCTTGGTCGTCACTCCGGGGCAATTGCCCGTCCGCAGTCGCGCAGCGGCTGCGGACGGGCGACTGAACCCGGAATCTGGAGATGGTTGAAACGCAAGACAATGTCGAGATTCCGGGTTCAAGGCCTGCGGCCTTGCCCCGGAATGACGGTGGTTGTGATGCACCAGCTCAGGCGGCCTCGGCCGCCCGGCTCCAGTCGAACTCCGGATAATACTGCGCCATCATGCGGTCGGCATAGGTGACAAGATTGCCAAAACCTTCGGTGCGCCGGCGCAGCTCGGAGTCGAAGAACGGCGTGAGAATGCCGGCCAGCACCGCGAACGCTGTCGCGTCGGTGCCGCAGGGACGGTCCCCCATCAGATATGGCCTGTCACCGAGCTGCACCGATAGCGCGCGCAGCGAGCGCGCAGCCAGATCGACATCCTCGTCCGGGGCATGTCGCCCGAGCCCGGAGATCAGATAGTTCTCGGCGACGCGGAACTGCGCGTCCTCGCGCAGCTTCTCACGCTTGTCCGCCGGCACGCCGTCGAAGAAATGCGCCGGCCCCTTGGCGAAGTTGACCGGATCGACCCAGCGCGCACCGACCAGCGCGAAATACAGATGGTGCTCGATCATCCGTTCGAGCGCCCAGGCCTGCGCCCGCGATCGGACGTCGAGACCAAGATCGAAGTCGTAGCCATATCTGCGCTCGATATGGGCGCGGATGAAGGTCGAATCGGCGATCAGCTCGCCGCCATCGTCGATGAAGGGCAACTGCCCCTTGGGCGACGACGGCGGCATCGCGCGCTGCTTCCGAAACGCGAGGCCCGCCATCGTCAGCTGCACCTCCGCCTTGGTGACGAACGGGCTGATCTCCGGCAGGCCGAAGCCCGCGCCCAAACCAAACAGCGTGATCATGACAGCACTCCCGACTTCCTGAGCAGACGTCGGACGCTAGCCAGATGCTGCTGCCACCATGGTGGCAACAGCGGCAGTAGCGTGGTGGCAAGGCCAAGGCCATAAAGCATCATCATCGACATCACCCCTTCAATGCAGTGTTGGCCCGGTATAAAGACGGGCTGCTGCCAGCATCCTGTCAGCATCGGCAGGGGTCTGGCCCATGCAGGACGAACCATGAGACGCGCCGACCGGCTGTTCCAGATCATCCAGGTGCTGAGACGCACGCGGCGGCCGCTGACCGCGGACGCGATCGCGGCCGAGCTGGAAACCTCGAAGCGCACGATCTATCGCGACATCGCCACCCTGATCGGCCAGCGCGTGCCGATCCGCGGCGAGGCCGGCATGGGCTACATCCTGGAGAACGGTTTTGATCTGCCGCCGTTGATGCTGACGCCGGACGAGATCGAGGCCGCCGTGCTCGGCGCGCAATGGGTGGCGGTCAACGCCGATCCGGTGCTGGCGCGCGCGGCGGAGGACCTGATGGCCAAGATCGCCGATACCGTGCCGGAACGGCTGCGGCCGTTCGTGCTGGAGCCGGCGAGCCGCGCGCCGCGGCCGTGGAGCCGCGAGCCCGACCGCATCGACATGTCACGCACGCGTTCGCAGATCCACGAGGGCCGCAAGATCAAGCTGCGCTATCGTGACGAGCAGGGCCGCGACAGCGAGCGCGTGATCTGGCCGATCGCGATCGGCTATCACGACGCGGTGCGCATCCTCGCCGCCTGGTGCGAGCTGCGCCACGACTTCCGCAGCTTCCGCACCGATCGGGTGGTCGACGCCGACTATCTCGACGACAAATATCCGGAGCGGCGCGAATCGCTGCGCGCCAAATGGCGGCGCAGCCTGGTGTGGGAGGTTCCCAAGGATGTCTGAACCGATGTCTGAACCGATGTCTGATGATCCCGCCGCCGCGGCCAGCCCATGCCAAGCCTGCGGCGCCTGCTGCGCCTATTCGTCGAACTGGCCGCGCTTCACCATCGAGGAGGATGCCGCGCTCGACCTCATTCCTTCGGAGCTCGTCAACGACCGGCTGTCGGGAATGCGCTGCGACGGCGACCGCTGCTCGGCGCTTCGAGGGCGGATCGGCGAGGCGACCGCATGCGGCATCTATGCGCTGCGCCCCGAGGTCTGCCGCACCTGCATGCCCGGCGATGCCGAATGCGCGATGGCCCGGCGCAAGTTTGGACTTGCCGCGCTCGCCTGACGAGCCGCGGTGAGATCAGTCCATCAATCAGGCGGTGAACGGCTCGAGGCTGTCGTCGAGATCGTCCTCGAACGGCTTGATCACCGACAGCGGCTTGGTCGAGAGCGAGATCGGCTTGCGGCTGGAGGAAGCTCCCGCCGGGCTCGATCGGCCACCGCGAGACTGTGCATGGAGCACCATACCGACGCGCCCGCCGAACTGCTGCAGATCGTGCTCGCTGCAGGTGGAGGCAATCGCGAGTGCCAGCGAATGCAGATGTTTGCGCCGATAGCAGAACAGCGCCAGCATGGCGCGGACGTCGGCGGAGACGCTTTCGACGAGAGCCGGCAGCCCATTGGCGTCGGCGCGATAGAGTTCCCCGAGGAGCTCGTCGCCGACCGGGCAGGAGTCGCTGTCGAACGCATTACGGCTTGAAAGCATCGTTTTGGTCCCCTTGACGTGACGATGCAGCGCAAATCGCTAACGCTCGGTTAACCAAACCGAACGGCCGCCTCAGCATCAGCGCGACACGGGACTCTTACGGGCCGGACCATTCCGGAAAGGTGGCCCGATACGGAACTCAGCCGTTCGCAGCCATGAAGATCGACAGTCCGAAGCCCGTCAGGTGATGCAGCGCCTGGTCGACGCCGATCAGCGTCCAGAACCAGGGATGCTCGACGTTCACGCCGAAACGGGACGAGCAGATGCCCTTGATGCGATCGATCGTGATGTGAATGGCGAAATCGACCACGGCAACGAACCAGAACATTGGGGCGACGATCAGGATCAGGACCATGGCCACTGCGAGGTGGATCAGGCAGTGCACCAGAAGCGGCAAGGCCCAGCCTTTCCGCTGGTCCTTGCCATAAGCCATCCAGGCGTTCTGCAGAACGAAATCGCCAATGATGTGCTTGAAGGTGAGCAGCAGCATCCAGCCGACCAGCGCACCAACCGGGACCGACGAGGACAAAGAGGGAAAAGACAAAGCTGACGCTCTCGCTACGACTAATCCTTGGACGCACCGGGAACTGGAGGCGTTCAGCGCAATCTTATGAGAATACCCGGCCAATTCGACGCGTATGCGTCGTTTATGACATCTCCGGGCGCGAATTGCACGCGAAAGGGAACCTCGAATCGCACTCCGCTCCCCTTCCGCACCGTCCTGCGAGGGGTAAGGTTACCGCTGCAGCGCGCGCATCTCCCCGCTGGGAACCGCCTCTGCGCCGAGCTCATTCGGCAGCGTTGCTGTTCGGCGCCAGGGCCCGGGCTCGGATCTGCGCGATGGTTCGCTTGAGGGCGGCCTGCCGCGGATCCGGCATCGCGGCGGCGCGCGCCGCCGCAATGGCCGCAGAGAGATCGGCGATCGGCAGCACGCCGTCGAAGGTGGGCTTGGCCAGCCCATCGATGATGGCGTGCCAATCGGCTAGGCCCTGGCGATAGCCGTCGCCCTGCCCCTGGATCATCGTTGCCGTCGCGATCACGGCGGGGGCCGCGGCGGGCTGCTTGTCCAGCGCGCGCGCGATCATGTGCAGCCATCGTTCGACCCAGGCGCGCTCCTCGGCGTAGCGCACCGACTGCAGCCGCCAGCGGCGCAAGCCGGCCAGCATCCTGAGACGGCGGACCGACAGCCGTGATCGGGTCGAGAAGCGGGCCTTGAGCCGCCGGCGTCCCAGCCAGCCGATCTGCTCGAAGCCGGCGAGCAGCGAATCGGCCAACGCCTGCGGCAGCACGGCGATCAGCTCGTCGAGCCGGAACCTCCTGACATCATCGCTCTCGCCCCCGCCCCCTCTCCGGCCCGTCTGCGGCTCGAACAATCTCAGCTGGGCAATCCGGATCGGATCCTCATAGGCCATGCGGGCGGCCAGGAGCTGCGCGATCTGACACAGCATGGCGGGGTCGACGTCAGATCGTCGCACGAACCGCTTGATGCGATCGACATAGAGCTGCGCGTAGCCGGCCCCCTGATACTCCATCAGCAGGTGGATGCCCTCGCTGACGACCGGTGCAGCCGCGTCCGGCAGGCCGTCGGGAAGGAACGGCTGCGCGCGATCATCGTCACCGATGACGTCGGCGAGCAGGTATCGCAGCGACGACCGGACGCTTTCCACCGCCGCTATGGCTCCCCGGGTCACGCCGACTTGGCCACGGCGGCGGGCGCCGCGGCGGTCTGCTGGGCCAGCCGCCGCTCGAGCGTCTCGATGTTCTGGAACAGCCGGGCGCTGGCCAGCCGCAGGAAGTAGAAGGCGAAAGCCGGATTCTGCACGTAAAGCTGCTCGACCTGGTCATATGAGACCGACAGGATGAGCCCGCCTTCGACGCATTCCAACGTCTGTGTGCGCGTATTGGACGGCGAAATCATTCCGAACTCGCCGACGATGGCGCCGACCGGCAATTCGATGCCGGACTCGACCAGCCGGAAGCGGCCGCTGACGATGTAGTACATGCTGTCGGCCTTTTCGTCCTTGTAGAACAGGACTTCGCCGGGGCCGCATTTGCGCTCCGTCATGAACGGCTTCAGCCATTCCATGGACAGGTCGCTGTTGACCGACTGCTTCACGTCGCGGACCAGCTGCAGCATCTGGTGGAGCCGGTAGCTGTTGAGCGGCAGCAGCACGCCATGGAGCACGACGACCGCATAATTGTGCATCGGCAGTGCCGTCGCGATCAGCACGATGTTGGTCAGGATCGCGAAGATCCGCAGCGGGATCATCGTCCGCATCGACAGCGTGGCGACCACGAAGATCGATGCGAAGAGGCTGCCGGCGGCGCCTGCATGTTCGACCAGGTGTGAGGTATCCATCGAGATCAACCAGACTCTTGGATGCAGGAGAGCGGACGCTCGGTTCCGCCCTGCTGCAGCGAATTTAACGCGTCTATGCCGACTTCTGATATACGGCGAACAGACGACGTTTGAACCGGTATTCGAGTCGGGAAGGAAAAATTCCCTGCTCGGAGCGGACCAGTCGGGCCCGCCCGAGGACGCCGCTCGGCCGCGCGACCGGCATCGTTGACGGGCCTTCCCCGCCCGGGGCATTTTGCCGCCGCCGCCTTCAGCGGCTCCCATGAACGACAGGCCCCCCCGGTGTCCATGGCCAAACCGCAGCACTTCCCCGTCCTGGCGGCGTTCCTCGCGGCGACCGCCGGGCGAAACATGACCAGGGCCGCCTACGTGGCCGTCGCGCTCGGCATGGCCGCCATGATCCTGTTGACGGTGGACGCGGCCTATGAGGTCGCGCGGCGCTGGATCATCGCCCTGTTATGGGGATGCCTTGCCTTTTTTGTCTTCGAATGGGCCGTCCGGGTTCACCACGCCGCCCGAACGCGCCGTCCCGCAGCCTACCTGCTGTCGGGCCGGGGCCTGCTGGACACGGCCTCAGCCGTGGCCGTCCCGGCCGCGCTCCTGCTCGGCACCGAGCCGCGCGCGGCCTGGCTGTTGGCGGTCACCTGGGTGGTCAAGGTCATCCCCGGCGTCCCCGGACTGCGGCAGTTGCGACGGGTGCTCGTCGTCGAGGCCCGCCCGCTGACGTCCGTGCTGGTGCTGTTCCTCCTGGTGCTGTTCCTCGGTTCGGTGGCCGAATACGTGCTGGAACATGAGGAGCAGCCGGCCACCTTCGGCACCATCCCATCGGCGCTCTGGTGGGCCGTCGTGACCCTGACCACGACGGGCTATGGCGATGTCGTGCCGATCACGCCGCTGGGGCGGCTGGTCGCCGCCTCGGTGATGATCTCGGGGCTTGGCGTGTTCGGTCTGTGGACCGGCATCCTGGCGACCGGCTTCGCCGCGGAGACCCGTCGCGACAATTTTCTCAAGACATGGGAATCGGTCAGCAGGGTGCCGTTTTTCGCGAGCCTCGGGCCCTCGACGATCGCCGACGTCACGCAGATGCTGCGCACCATCGACCTGCCGCCGCGCACCACCGTGATCCGCAAGGACCAGGCGGGCGACTGCATGTATTTCATCGCGGCCGGGGAAGTCGAGGTCGACCTGCCCGGCAAGAAGGTCCGGCTGGGCGAGGGCGCGTTCTTCGGCGAGATGGCGCTGCTTGGAAACAACCTGCGCTCGGCCAACATCAGCACGACGACGCTTTCCAAGCTGCTGGTCCTGGACCTCGTGGACTTCCGCGTGCTGATGGCGCGCCATCCCGACCTGGCGCGGAGCATCGACGCCGAGGCGCAACGCCGAGCAATGGAGAACAGGACATGACCGCCGAACGGACCACACCGGTCGAGGAGGCGCCCAGCACGCCCCTTCTCAGCGTCGACGGCGTACGTGCGACGATCCGCCTCAACCGGCCGCGCCATCTGAATCGCCTGCAGCCGGAAGACCTTTCCGCGCTGCTCGCGCTGTTCGACCGCGTCGAGGCCGACGCGACCTTGCGCGTGGTGGTTCTGACCGGCACCGGGCGCGCCTTCAGTGCCGGCTATGACCTCGGGTCGATCGGCACGACGCCCGACGCGGGTCCGGCAGGACACTCCGGCCCGTCCTTCGAAGACGTGGTCAACCGGCTGGAAGACCTCGCTTTGCCGACCATCTGCCGGATCAATGGCGGGGTCTATGGCGGCGCGACCGACCTGGCGCTGGCGTGCGATTTTCGCATCGGAGCCGACACCGCCGAGATGTTCATGCCCGCGGCGCGGCTCGGCCTTCACTACTACCCCGACGGGATCAAGCGCTACGTGTCGCGCCTTGGCATCGACAATGCCAAGCGCCTCTTCCTGACTGCGGAGAAGATCGGCGCCGCCGAGATGCTGCGCATCGGCTACCTCACGGCATTGGTGGCCGGCACCGCGCTGGATGCCGAGGTCGATCGCCTGGCGACGATGCTGGCCGGCAACGCGCCGGTCGCAATGCGTGGCATGAAACGCGCCATTAACGAATTTGCGCGCGGGGCGCTCGATGATGCAGCTGTTCGCCGCAGGCATCTGGACAGCATGAGCGGCGCGGAGATTCGCGAAGGCATGAAATCGTTTGCAGAGAAGCGAATGCCGAAGTTTTCAGCGTAAGCGCCCGCCCTGGCCTGCCGTATCTTGCATACGGCGTACTGTATCCAGTCGGTGTGCCGACACACGCTCGACGAACTATCGACGCAAAGCTCCAATTTGCGGTTGACAGCTTTCCGTCCGCAGTTAGCTTGGCTCCGGGCGGAGACTTTCACATGCAAGTGATAGACGCGTATTGGGGACGACGGGCTCTGGACTACGTCGATGCGATCGAGGCATCGCCGACCGGCGCGAGCGTCCTCTCCCAGTTCGAAAAGATGATCGGCGATCTCGGCTTTCACGCCTACATCATGGCGGGGGTGCCTACTCCGGGCCAATCGCTGCAGCAGACCATCCTGGCCAATGGCTGGCCGCGGGAATGGTTCGACATGTATGCGCGAGAGCAATTCTATCGCGACGATCCGATCCCGCGGCACTGCCTCTCGACGCTCAATCCCTTCGCGTGGTCGGAAGTGCCTTACGACCGCGACGAGGAGCCGGGTGCGCATCAGGTCATGACCAGGGCGCGGGACTTCCGCTTGAACGAAGGCTTCTGCGTGCCCATCCACTACGATGACGCGGTCGGCGCCGTCAGCCTCGCAGGCGAGCAGCCGAACCTGGCGCCCGATGCGCGGGGTGCGCTGCATCTGATCAGCATCTTCACGCACAGCAGGCTGCGTGCGCTAGCGCGCTCGACCGCCGTGAACCAGGGCCGGCGCCTGTCGCGGATCGAAGCGGAAGTGCTGAGCTGGGCGGCGCGCGGCAAGACGGCATGGGAGACGGCGCGCATCCTCGGCGTCTCGGAGCGCAACGTCCGCTGGCATCTCGAAGAGGCCCAGCGCAAGCTTGCAACCAAGAACAAGACGGCGACGGTTGCGACCGCTCTTGTCAACGGCGAGATCTCGATTTGATCTGGCGTTTTTCCCACTGGATCAATCGAACCGCATCGGCAATCTGTAAGCCCCACATTGATTCAGACGACCGGGGGTTTCGATGCCTGAGATTCATGTCGTTCGAAAAGACAATCGCTCGCTGTATGAGAAATACTTCGATCCATATTTTCGGCTGCGCCACGAGATCTACGTCAAGCAGCGCAAATGGATGGCGCTCGACCGGCCCGACGGGCGCGAGATCGACCAGTTCGACACGGAAGATGCCGTCTATCTGTTCTGCATCGACAAGGGCAAGTTGATCGGTGCAATGCGCGCGGTGCCGACGGTGCTGCCGACGCTGATGAGCGACATCTTCCCCTATCTCAATCTCCGCGGCACCGTGCGACGTCCCGACGTCTATGAGCTGTCTCGCGTCTTCGTGATTCCGGAACGCCGCGGCGAGCATGCCGGCCCGCGGATCGACATGCTTCTGCTGACCGCGATCATGGAATACGGCATCTCGATCGGGCTCACCGGCTTCTCCATCGTGCTCGAGACCTGGTGGCTGCCGCGCTTCGAGAAGTGCGGCTGGAAAGCGCGACCTCTGGGGGTTCCTCACATGATGGACGGAATGTCGGTGATGGCCGTTCTCGTTGATTGCGATGACACGACCTGGAAGTCGCTGTGCACTCAGATCGGCCTGACGCGGCCGACGCTGACATGGCAAGGCCTCGAAGACGTCAGCCGCCAGGCCCTGCCGGATATCTTTCTTCATCTGCCAGCAGCCGCTCAGCCAGCGCAATGAGCTGCTCACGGTGTCGCGTCAGCCTCAGTCTATGAAAAGCCTTCAAGAGGCGATGACCAAGGAGCGTCGCCTCATCCACCTCGAGGGCGCGCAGGCCAGGCGGCGTGTTCATGGAATCCATAGCTGACACTTCGGGTTTTGAACCGTGACTGAACCTTCAATCGAGACGATCATCGAGCGCCTGCAATTCTGCATCGTCGACGCTCGGGCGATGCAACTCAAAATGTTAGAAAGGATTTTGTCAATATCATTGCTTGAAGCCCACGAGCTCAAGGAAAAATGCGCGCCCAAGTCGACGAACAGCAGTCACTAATGTTCCGCTGCCGACGTTCGTCTCCAACGGCCGCACATTCGGTTACCAAGCCGTGACGCGAAGAGCACCGGCAAACCTTTGATTCCAGTGCAGCTTTGAATGGAAGTCGATTTCGAATCGAACGCCGACTAAGACATGTGCGGCCATGATCGAGACTTATCAGCGCCGGCAAGTCGCTCCGCAACTAGGCTTGGAAATGCGATGCGCAGAGGCGCCGAGTTCTGCATAGCGGAACTCCTGTCGTGCCGACGACTGATCAGCCGCACTACTCGTCCCTGAAACGCACGGTCTCCGCAATGGACGCCCGGCTGGTCCGATAGGAGTTGGCCTTGTGGCCGGGATCCGGGTAGCCGAACGAAATGCCGCAGACGACCTTGCGGTCGTCGCCAAGACCGAAATATGTCCGCACCACGTCGGAATGAAAGGCCAGCGCAGCCTGCGGCACCGTGGCGATTCCGAGCGCCTGTGCCGCCAGCATGAAGCTCGTCACGTAGCCGCCGCAGTCGATCGCCCCATAGGTGCCGAGCGCCTCGTCGCTATGGATGATCGCAACATGCGGTGCGCCGAAGAAGTTGTAGTTCTCCAAAGCCTGCATGGCGTAGCCGGCCTTGTCGCCCCGCGGAATCCCGAGCGCGCTGTAGAGCTGGAAGCCGCTCTCGCGCCGGCGTTCCAGATAGACGCCACGGTATTCGCGCGGAAAGGCGAAATCGCCTGACGGCGGCCTGCCGCTGGACGCGGCCTCGTACATGAGCTTCCTGAACGACTCGGTCGCCGGCCCCGATGTGATCTCGATCCGCCAGGGCTGACTGTTGCACCACGATGCGGTCTTCTGCGCCGCCGTCAGGATGCGCTCGATGGTCCCGCGGGCGACCGGCTCGGACCGGAAGCTGCGGCACGAGAAGCGCGCCGCCATCAGGTCTTCGAGGATGGAGATGGGATCTTGCTCTGATTTTGGCGCTGCTGATGTCATCACGACCTTCCGTACATTTCGACCTGGAGGCGCTGGCGTCGCGCTCGCCCTCCACATTCGTCATTCCGGGCGATTAGCTCCGCCCTTTTGCCGGCACCTTGTTGAACGGCACGTCCTTGTCGACCCGGATGTCACCGGGCAGGCCGAGCACGCGCTCGGCAATGATGTTGCGCAGGATCTCGTCGGTGCCGCCGGCGATGCGCATCGACGGCGAGGTCAGCAACATCTGCTGGAACTGCCCCTGACTGACCTCCTCGTCGGCACCGGTCAGGACGCCGGCGCCACCCTCGAGATCCATGGCGTAGCTCGCGATGTCCTGCAGCATGGTGCCGGCAACCAGCTTGCCGATCGAGTTTTCCGGTCCGGGCCGGTCGCCCTTGGACAGCGCCGAGATCGCGCGATAGCTCGTGTATTTGAGTCCGCTCGCCTTCACCGCCCAGGCGGCGAGCTTCGAGCGCGTGGCGCGGTCGTCGATCGCAAGTCCGTTCTCCGTCATCAGGCTGGCGCAGAGCTCGAACATCTCCGGAAAGCCGGTGGCCAGCCGCGCCCCGATCGACATGCGCTCGTTCATCAAGGTGGTCAGCGATACGTTCCAGCCGTCGCCGACC
The DNA here is from genome assembly GCA_049802835.1 of Bradyrhizobium sp. Taxonomy (GTDB): domain Bacteria; phylum Pseudomonadota; class Alphaproteobacteria; order Rhizobiales; family Xanthobacteraceae; genus Bradyrhizobium. The sequence goes on along the minus strand of JBARNF010000067.1, from coordinate 2,673 downwards.
GCACCGAGGCGCTGCGAGTCCGGGATCACGACGTCGGTGAAATAGACCTCGTTGAACTCCTGCATCCCGTTGGCCTGCCTGATCGGGCGGACCTCGACGCCTTTGCTCTTCATGTCCAGGAAGAACATCGTCAGCCCCTTGTGCTTGGGCACGTTGGGATCGGTGCGCGTGATCAGGAGGCCGTAGTCGGAGTAATGCGCACCCGACGTCCAGATCTTCTGGCCGTTGATGAGCCATTCGTCGCCGCGCTTGTCGGCCCGCGTCCGCAAGCCCGCGACATCGGAGCCGGCAGCGGGCTCGGAGAACAGCTGGCACCAGATCTCCTCGCCCGACGCAAGCTTCGGCAAATGGCGGCGCTTGTCGGCCTCGCTGCCATAGGCCATCACGGTCGGCCCGCACATGCCCTCGCCGATCTGGAACGGCTGCGTCAGCTTGCCGTAGACGCCCTCCTCCTGCTGCCAGATCACGCGCTCGATCGGCGTGGCGCCGCGCCCGCCATACGCCTTCGGCCAGTGCAGGCAGGCCCAGCCGCCGTCGGATTTCTTCTTCTGCCAGGCCTTGCCGACCTCGACGATGTCGGCGTGCTTGAGCCGGATGCGCCCGAGCGAGGAGCTTGCCAGCTCCGCCTCCAAGTCCTTCGGCGCGTTGGCGGCGATCCAGGCGCGCGCAGTGTCACGGAAGGCGGCCTCCTGCGGGGTGTCGTCGAAGTTCATGGTCCCGGTCCTTCCAGCTCGTCATTCCGGACGACCCGCAACGCGGGTCGATCCGGAATCCAGAGGTTGATCATTTCGAGATTCCGGGTTCGCCGCCTTTCGCGGCGCCCCGGAATGACGATAACTACGCGCGTCCCTTGGTCGGCACCTGATTGAACGGCACATCCTTGTCGACTCTGACATCGCCGGGCAGGCCGAGCACGCGTTCGGCGATGATGTTGCGCATGATCTCGTCGGTGCCGCCTTCGACGCGGGTGCCCGGCGCACGCAGCAACATCGCCTGGAATTTGCCGGCAAGCTCGGCCTCCGGACCGCTCAGCACACCGGCCGCGCCCTGCAGATCGAGCGCGTAAGCTGCGACGTCCTGGATCATCGGCGCGGCGACCAGTTTGCCGATCGAGTTCTCGGGTCCCGGCCGCTCGCCCCTCGATAGCGCCGAGATGGCGCGCAAGCTGGTGTATTTGAGCCCGCTCGCTCTGACCGCCCAATGTGCGAGCCGCGAGCGTACGTTGCGGTCCTCGATCGCGGGACGATCGTCCAGCATCAGGTTGGAGCAGAACTCGAACAGCTCGGGGACGCCGGTGGCCACGCCGGCGCCGATCGACATGCGCTCGTTCATCAAGGTGGTGAGCGCGACGTTCCAGCCGTCATTGACCGCGCCGAGCCGCTGCGAATCCGGAATCACGACGTCGGTGAAGTAGACCTCGTTGAAGTCCGAATGGCCGCTGGCCTGCTTGATCGGCCTGATCTCGACGCCTTTGCTCTTCATGTCCAGGAAGAACATGGTGAGCCCCTTGTGCTTGGGCACGCTGGGATCGGTGCGGGTCAGCAGGATGCCGTAGTCGGAATAATGCGCGCCGGAGGTCCAGATCTTCTGGCCGTTGATCACCCACTCGTCGCCGCGCTTCTCGGCGCGGGTGCGCAGGCCGGCAACATCGGAGCCGCCGGCCGGCTCTGAGAACAGCTGGCACCACACCTTTTCGCCGGAGGCCAGCGGCGGCAGATACTGGCGCTTATGCTCCTCGGAGGCATAGGCCATCATGGTCGGCCCGCACATGCCGTGACCGATGATGAATATTCCGGAGAGCTTGGCGAACGGCCCCTCCTCCTGCTGCCAGATTACGCGCTCGATCGGCGAAGCGCCGCGGCCGCCATACGCCTTCGGCCAGTGCAGGCAGGCCCAGCCCGCATCGGCCTTCGTCTTCTGCCAGGCCTTGGCGACGTCGAGAATGTTGGCGCTCTTCAGCGCGGTGCGGCCGAGCGATGAGGCACGCAGCTCGTCTTCATACTGCTTCGGCGCGTTGGCGGCGATCCAGGCGCGCGCCTCGCTGCGAAACGCAGCCTCTTGCGGGGTGTCATCGAAGTTCATGGTTCAGACCCTGCTCTCGTAACGATTGACTGGTCGGTCTCGACACCGTCATTGCGAGCGTAGCGAAGCAATCCAGGGCCAAACGAACATTCTGGATTGCTTCGGCGCAAGAGCGCCTCGCAATGACGCAAGTCGTTCATGCTCGCCTCACGCCGCATTGCGCTTGCGCATGCGGTCGATCAGTTGATCCTCCCAATAAGACAGGCTGCCGAGACCGAGCGCCAGCGCATTGGCGCGGCGGTAGTACATGTGGCAGTCGAACTCCCAGGTGAAGCCCATGCCGCCATGCACCTGGATGTTGTTCTTGGCGCAGTGCTGGAACGCCTGCGTCGCGCTGATGCGCGCCGACGCCGCGGCCTCCGGCAGCTCCGGCGCATTGGTCGAGAGCGCCCAGGCACCGTAATAGCAATTGGAGCGCGCCAGCGTGGCAGAGACATACATGTCGGCGAGGATGTGCTTGACCGCCTGGAACGAGCCGATCGGGCGGCCGAAGGCGATCCGATCCAGCGCGTAGTCGCGGCCCATCTCCAGCGCACGGTCGGCGCCGCCGACCTGCTCGAAGGCGGTCAGCACCGCCGCGCGATCCAGCAC
>JBARNF010000066.1:0-4022 GCA_049802835.1 Bradyrhizobium sp. | reverse complement strand
CATTGATGACGGCAAAGCCGTCGGCGAGATCGGCGCCGGCGCCGCCGAATTCCTCGGCGACCCAGGCCAGCGGCAGGCCGGCTTCGCTCAGCGCCTGCCACAGCGGCGCCTTCCAGCGTCCGTCGTGGTCGTGATTGATCGTCTGCGGGTCGGCGAGATCAGAGAAGATCTTCTCCGCGGTCGCAACCACGATGTTGTCAACGTCCGCCACAGCGTTCCTCGCCCTGATGCTCGTCCGTCTCATCGCGAATGCGGCGCGCCGGCGGACAGTTGGTCGGCATGATGGGCGCAAGCGCCAGTCATGACAAGCGCCGGCGTCGCAACGCCATGTCCGTCCGTCGCATGGGCGGTGATTTCCGCGCTGCGGAGATTGGCGCGATTTGCACCGCTCGCGAACTTGGCTAAGAAGGCTGCAACATCAGACATGGGGAGAAGCGGAATGCCGACGAAGGGTCTTTGCGCGATCGTGACGGGTTCGGCGTCCGGCCTCGGGGCTGCGACCGCGTTGCTGCTGGCCAAGGCCGGCATGCGCATCGTCGTCAACTATTCCAACAGCAAGACGGAGGCCGAGCAGACTGCGGATCTCTGCGCCAAGGAAGGCGCCGAGGTCGTTGTCGTGCAGGGCGACGTCTCGCGCGACGAGGATTGCCGGAAGATCGTGGCCGCCACCGCGCGCTGGGGCCGGCTGGACGTGCTCGTCAACAATGCCGGCACCACCAAACACGTGCCGCATGATCAGCTCGACGGGCTTTCGGCGGAGGACTTTCAGCGCATCTTCGCGGTCAACACGATCGGTCCGTTCCAGATGATCCGCGCCGCGCGGCCGCTGCTCGAAGCCGCGGCCAAGGAGACCCTGCGCGCGTCGGCAGTGGTCAACGTATCATCGGTGGCGGGCATCAGCGGCGTCGGCTCGTCGGTCGCCTATGCCGCGAGCAAGGGCGCGCTGAACACGATGACACTGTCGCTGGCGCGAGCGCTCGCGCCCTCGATCCGCGTCAACACGGTATGCCCCGGCTATATCGATACGCCCTGGTTCACCAAGGGACGCGGCGAGGCCGGTGCCAAGCAGGTGCGCGATACCGTGGTGGCGCGGGTGCCGCTGCGGGCAGCTTCGTCGGCGGAGGACATCGCGCAGCTGGTCACGTTCCTGGCAAGCCCCGCGTCGGCGCACATGACCGGTGAGCTCGTCCGCATGGATGCGGGCATGCATCTGCTGGGGTGACTTCAGCGTCACTGCGAGCGAGGCGACGTGTCCGCCGAAGCCCGAAGGGCGTAGGTGGAAGCAATCCAGAGTCGAACGAATAGCCTGGCAAATAATCTGGCGAATAGTCTGGATTGCGTCGTCGCCTTCGGCTCCTCGCAATGACCGGGTGAAGCGGTGGCTAGCGGTTGAAATCGCGGATCGTGCCGCTGGCGACCAGCCTGTTCCACGCGAACAGTACCACGAGCGCACCGATGGTCGCGGTCACGTAGCCGGCGCCCTCGTCAGGGCTGTAGTGCCCGATGGCCTGCCCGATGGCGGTGGCGAGGAACGCACCGACGATGCCGAGCACGATGGTCAGGATGAAGCCGGAGGGATTGTTGGGCCCCGGCGACAGCAGCCGTGCGATGAAGCCGGCGACCAGCCCGACGATCAGAATGTGCAACATGAGTCTCGTCCTTCCCGTCGCGTCATCGTGGATCGTCAGACCCGTCCCGCCAGCTCGTGCTCGGTCGGCAGCCGCCCCTCGGGCGTCAGCTGATCGATCACCTTCGGCAGATACTGGCTCAGCCCGCTGAGCAGTTCGTCGCGCGACAGCCCGCTCTGTGCCGACAGCTGCTCGATCTGGTCGGCGCCGAGCGCGTTGGCGAGGTCGCCCGGCGAGATCGGCTGGTTCTGGCCCTTGCCGACCCACGAGTTGGCGGTGTCGCCCTGGCCGTTCTGCTGGAACTGATGCAGCAGATCACCCAGCCCGCCCGACAGCACGCTGCCGGCCGCGCCGCCTGTGAGCAGCCCGCCGAGGCCACCGGCCAGGATGTTGCCGAGTCCGCCCCCGAGGGCGCCACCAAGTGGACCACCTTGATGGGCGGTGGGCTGCGGCGCTGGAACGGGCGCCGGCGCCGCGTTCGGCTGCTGGCCGCCTTGCGAGAAATGCTTCACGGCCTTCCAGGCCAGCAGAGCAAGGATCGCCATCGTCATCGGCGACATGCCGCCGTTCTTCTGCGTGCTCGGATGACTGGGCCCGTGCGGGCCGTTCTGCATGCCGTTGAGGATATCGAGTAGACCCATGACCGCCTCCTGCGCCCCACGCGCGTAAAGCTATGGCCTTGCACCGATCGTTACAAGCGGGCCGGCGTGGAGTTAGCGAGAGGAACGCGGCGAAGGCCGTCATGCGCGCGAGACGGCAAACGTGCCCTAGGTGGAAAATGCGGTGGCGCGCCGGCTCAGTTCTTCGCCTCGGCGCGCTTGGGCGCTTTCGGTGCGGAGGGGGCCGCGGCGGTCTGGCCCGGAGTGAACATCCGCTTCAACTCGTCGAGCTTCTCCGAAAGGACCGGGAAGTTGCACGAGAACGAATCGCGTCGCCAGCCGTCCTTGGCGCATTGCGCCGCCTTCATGCGGGCGCGCGTCTCGGTGGTCGCTCCTGGCGGGACGGTGGATCCGGCCTGTGGCGCAGCAGCCGGCGGCTTGGTCGGCCGCTGCGGTGGCAAAGTGGGGATCGTCGGTTTCGCCGGCTCGAGCGCCGCGCGGGCGGTCAGGTCCTTGAGCGAAGCCTGCTGCAGATCCTGCGGCAGCGGCCGCGTCATCATCGTCGAGCTGACATTGGCGTGCCGTTGCCGCTCGAGATACATCGTGTACTGCTGATCGATGTATTTCTGCTCTTCGGGCGTCGGATTGGGACCTGCGATGTCGAAGCTGCGGTCCTGCATGAAGTCGTAGTAGGCGTAGCCGCCGTTCGGCTTCCGCCGGCCGGCAAATTTCGCGTTGCATTGTGCCAGCGCAGCCGTCTTCTCTTCCTTGGTGGCGGACTTCTCGGCTGCGTCGGCGCATTCCTCGAAGTCGGACGGAGAGCGGCTCCACCATTCTGCGTGCACGCGTCCGGGTTGCATGGCGGGCAGGCAGGTGATTGCAGCAAACACCAGTACTGGTAGGCGGAGTGGGTACACGAACGGCAATCCTCAGCGTCTCCCTGCCTCAGATGACCGGAGATTGTCGCCATTTTGCGGCGGGGTGTTACCTTAATGCTGCGCAATTTGCGGCTTTCTTTGCCCCGCGCCGCTGTTCCGTGATTCTGTTGCCACAGTCGCGTCGGCATCGAAGGCTGCGCCACGCCTGAATCGCGCCTTGCTGTGGCGCGGGAACGATATGGCGCATCTTTCTACCATTTTCATCCCGCCGTGGTTGACGAAACGAATCTTGACGATGGAAAGATTATTATTGACGGGACGCCCGATCCGATCCTAAGGTCTATCTTGACGATGGAAAGATGAAGTCGCGCCGCGCGCGCGGAGGGGGCTGGTATGGCCGGCATGAAGGTGTTCCTCACGGTCAAGCTGGCTCTGCTGCCCTTTGTCGTGTTCTGGGCGCTGCTCGCATGGCACCAGCCTGCCTGGGCGGTGTGGTCGGCCCTCGCGCTGGCGCTGGCCGCCAATCTGTGGCGCGCCGCCCGGTCCGAGCTTGCCGTCCTCGAGCTTGGAAGCCTGGCGCTGTTCGTGGTGCTGGCGATCGCCAACGACCTCGCGCCGAACTGGACCGCGGCCAATGTGCTGTGGCTATGCCCCGCGGGGCTTGGCGTCATCAGCTTCGCCTCGCTGATCGTCGGCCGTCCCTGGACTGCGGACTATTCCCGATCAGCCTATTCGGACAGCGCCTCGACACCCCAGTTCTACCTGATCAACATGCTGATGACCGGGCTTTGGGGCATCCTTTTCGTGGTGCTTGGCCTGTGCCGCTGGACGGGCGTCGCATCTTGGATCACGACCGCGATCGTCGTCGCCGGCGTGCTGGTCTCGATCTTCGGTCCCCGCTTCGCCATCCGCCAGGC
>JBARNF010000065.1:0-10947 GCA_049802835.1 Bradyrhizobium sp. | reverse complement strand
GCATCGTCTTCGACCTGTCGCGCAACAATGTCTGGCCGGCGCCTTTCACCGGGCGCTGCCTGGTCAACGATCACGCGCGGCGCTGGATAGGCCGCGAGGTCGAACTGCTGCAGCAGGTCGAGAGCGTCTCGGCCGACTATATGAAGGCAAGAGCCGACGGCAATTTCGACATCGCTGCGGTCATCGCGGGGGAGGCGGTCGGCCTGATCCATGATATCCCGCCGGCCGGTGAGATCGTCGCGCGCATCGTCGCCGAGGCCGAGCACATCCTGCAAGGGCGCCGCAACTCGTCTTGGCCGCTGCGGAATGAGATTGAAACAATGAGGTGAACCATGTGGCCCGATCGTCGCTTTCTGGATCTCGTCAAGACTGAACATCCGATCGTGCTGGCGCCGATGGCGGGTGTGATGGATGCCGATCTCGTCATCGCGGTGGCGCAAGGCGGCGGGCTCGGCTCGCTGCCCTGCGCCATGCTGAGCGCGGACAAGGCGCGCGAGCAGGTCAACATCATCCGCCAGCGCGTGTCGGCGCCGGTCAATCTGAATTTCTTCTGCCACACGCCGGTCGAGGCCGATGCGGCACGCGAGGCCGGCTGGAAGCAGCGCCTCGCCGGATATTATCGGGAGTACGGCGTGGATCCGGCGGCTCCGATCACGGCAGCCAACCGCGCGCCGTTCGATGCAGCGATGTGCGCCGTCGTCGAGGAGCTGAAGCCCGAGGTCGTCAGCTTCCATTTTGGTCTGCCTGAGCCCGGACTGCTCGCGCGCGTGAAGGCGATAGGCGCCATCGTGATGGCGTCGGCGACAGTGGTCCGCGAGGCGTTGTGGCTGGAGCAGAACGGCGCCGATGTCATCATCGCGCAGGGCGCCGAGGCAGGCGGCCATCGCGGCATGTTCCTCACCGACAAGCTCGCCGAGCAGGTCGGCACGTTTGCGCTGGTGCCGCAGATCGTCGATGCCGTGAAGCTCCCGGTCATCGCGGCCGGCGGCATTGCTGACGGGCGCGGCATCGCCGCCGCGTTCGCGCTCGGCGCCTCCGGCGTGCAGATCGGCAGCGCCTTTCTGCGCTGCCCCGAATCCAAGGTCAGCGTTCCCGCGCGCGCTGCGCTCGCCGCGGCCGATGACGAATCGACCGTCATCACCAACGTCATGACCGGCCGGCTCGCCCGGGGCGTCGCCAACCGGGTGATGCGCGAGGTCGGGCCGATCTCGCCGGATGCCCCGGCGTTTCCGCATGCCGCGACGGCGCTCGGCCCGCTGAAGGCAGCCGCAGAGAAGCAGGGCAGGGTCGACTTCACCAATCTCTGGGCCGGACAGGCGCTGCCGTTGGGCCGCGAGGTGCCGGCGGCCGAACTGACGCGGACGCTGGCCGAACAGGCCCTGGCACGGCTGCGGAGGATGGCCGGCTGACGGCTCGGGAGCAGGTTTGCCCCAGGAAAGTCCGGGCGCTGCCGGTTGCGGCGCGAAAGCGGCCTCTGCTATAGGGCGGGTTCACCTTGTCCCGTGAGGCCCTATATAATGTCGGTCGATGCCGCTACCGTCCGCCGGATCGCGCAATTGGCGCGGATCGCTGTCACTGACGCTGAGGTCCCGCATCTGCAGGGCGAGCTCAACGCGATGCTGGCCTTCGTCGAGCAGTTGTCGGAGGTCAATGTCGAGGGTGTCGAGCCGATGACCTCGGTGACGCCGATGGCGATGAAGAAGCGTCAGGACATCGTCAACGACGGCGAGATCGCCGACGACATCGTCAGGAATGCGCCGATGACCGAGAGCCATTTCTTTCTGGTGCCGAAGGTCGTGGAATAGCCCAGGTAGCCGGATGGCGCGCCAACGTCGCGTGCGATCCGCTCCTCAAACCGACAAGCGAGCCAACGCCGATGTGCATGCTCTGCGACGATGAAGCGGCCTACAAGGCCTACATGGATTATCTCGACGCCATGGAGCGGCAGGGCAAGGCCGCCGATCCGGACAAGGCCGTCAACGAGATTCTCGACCAGCTCGAAGCGGCCAATACCAGCAAGGCCACGCCTAAGAAGAACAAGTTCTTCGCGGACGACCCGGCCGACGACAAGACGCTCTCCCCGTTCTTCTGCAGCCCGATCAACAAATGACCGATTTGACGTCACTGACGCTCGCCGAGGCCCGCAAGGGTCTCGCGAGCAAGACCTTTACCTCGCTCGAGCTCACCGACGCCCATCTCAAGGCGATCGAACAGGCGCGGGCGCTCAACGCCTTCGTGCTGGAGACGCCGGATCAGGCGCGCGCCATGGCACGCGACGCCGATGCCAAGATCGCCAAGGGCGAAAGCGGGCCGCTGGCCGGCATTCCGCTGGGGATCAAGGACCTGTTCGCCACCAAGGACGTCCGCACCACGGCCTGCTCGAAGATCCTCGGCAATTTCGTGCCGCCTTACGAGTCGACGGTGACCTCGCAGCTGTGGCGCGATGGCGCGGTCATGCTCGGCAAGCTCAACAATGACGAGTTCGCGATGGGCTCCTCCAACGAGACCTCATGCTTCGGCCCCGTCGGCAACCCGTGGCGGCGCGAGGGCTCCAACACGACCCTGGTGCCGGGCGGCTCCTCGGGCGGTTCGGCCTCGGCGGTGGCGGCGCTCTTGTGCATGGGGGCGACCGCGACCGACACCGGCGGCTCGATCCGCCAGCCCGCGGCGTTCACGGCCACCGTCGGCATCAAGCCGACTTATGGCCGCTGCTCGCGCTGGGGCATCGTCGCGTTCGCCTCGTCGCTCGACCAGGCCGGGCCGATCGCGCGCTCGACCCGCGACGCGGCGATCCTGCTGCGTTCGATGGCCGGCCACGACCCGAAGGACACCACCTCGGTCGACATCCCCGTGCCGGACTACGAGGCCGCGATCGGCAAATCCGTGAAGGGCATGAAGATCGGCATCCCCAAGGAGTATCGCCTCGACGGCATGCCGGCGGAGATCGAGAAGCTATGGAGCGAGGGCGCGGCCTGGCTGAAGGCGGCCGGCGCCGAACTGGTCGAGGTATCGCTGCCGCACACCAAATACGCGCTGCCGGCCTATTACATCGTGGCGCCGGCGGAGGCGTCCTCGAACCTCGCCCGCTACGACGGCGTCCGCTACGGCCTGCGCTTGTCCGGCAAGTCGATCGGCGAGATGTACGAGAACACCCGTGCCGAGGGTTTCGGGCCCGAGGTGCGCCGCCGCGTCATGATCGGCACCTATGTGCTCTCGGCCGGCTATTACGACGCCTATTACCTGCGGGCGCAGAAGGTCCGCACCCTGATCAAGAAGGATTTCGAGGACTGCTTCGCGCAAGGCATCTCCGCCATCCTCACCCCCGCGACGCCGTCGGCCGCCTTCGGCATCGGCGAGAAGGGCGGCGCCGACCCGGTCGAGATGTATCTCAACGATATCTTCACCGTGACCGTGAACATGGCGGGCCTGCCGGGCATCGCGGTTCCCGCGGGCAAGGATGCACAGGGGCTGCCGCTCGGGCTGCAGCTGATCGGCCGTCCGTTCGACGAGGAGACCTTGTTCTCGCTCGGCGAGGTGATCGAGCAGGCGGCGGGACGCTTCACGCCGACCAAGTGGTGGTGACGCTCGCTGCCTTCAGAGCAAGCCTCGCGGGCGATGCGCCCGCGGCCGGTCTCGCGCCGGTGCTCACCGGCCTGTGGTGGCTGGCCAAAGGCGACTGGGACCGGGCGCACAAGATCATCCAGGACGAGACCGGCCGTGAGGCCGCCTGGGCGCACGCGCATCTGCATCGCGTCGAAGGCGATCTCGGCAACGCCTCCTATTGGTACCGCCAGGCCGGACAGCCGGTCGGCAAGGATGCAATCGATATCGAATTTGAGCGGATCGTCTCCGCACTGCTTGGGAGTTAGAGCCATGACGGCAACCAGCGGCAAGCTGATCAAGGGCGCCACCGGCGATTGGGAGGTCGTGATCGGCATGGAGGTCCACGCCCAGGTCACCTCGAAGTCGAAACTGTTCTCCGGCGCCTCGACCGCATTCGGCGGCGATCCCAACAGCCACGTCTCGCTGGTGGACGCTGCGATGCCCGGCATGCTGCCGGTCATCAACGAGGAGTGCGTGCGTCAGGCCGTGCGCACCGGGCTCGGCCTCAACGCCCAGATCAACCGGCGCTCGGTGTTCGACCGCAAGAACTATTTTTATCCCGACCTGCCGCAGGGCTACCAGATCAGCCAGTACAAGTCGCCGGTCGTCGGCGAGGGCGAGATCACGGTCGAGCTCGACGGGGCCAGGACCGCCACCATCGGCATCGAGCGGCTGCATCTGGAGCAGGACGCCGGCAAGTTGCTGCACGACCAGTCGCCGTCGATGTCCTTCGTCGACCTCAACCGCTGCGGCGTGGCGCTGATGGAGATCGTCTCCAAGCCGGACATCCGCGACGCCGAGCAGGCCAAGGCCTACGTCACCAAGCTGCGCTCGATCCTGCGCTATCTCGGCACCTGCGACGGCGACATGGAGAAGGGAAGTTTACGCGCCGACGTGAACGTCTCCGTGCGCAAGCCGGGTGGCCCGCTCGGCACCCGGTGCGAGATCAAGAACATGAACTCGATCACCTTCATCGGCCAGGCGATCGAGTTCGAGGCGCGGCGCCAGATCGAGATCATCGAGGACGGCGGTGCGATCGAGCAGGAGACGCGGCTGTACGATCCCAACAAGGGCGAGACGCGGTCGATGCGGTCCAAGGAGGAGGCGCATGACTACCGTTACTTCCCGGACCCAGACCTCTTGCCGCTCGAGTTCAGCCAGGCCTTCGTCGACGAGCTGAAGGCTGATCTGCCGGAGCTGCCGGACCAGAAGAAGGCGCGCTTCATCGCCGATGTCGGCCTGTCGCCCTATGACGCCTCGGTGCTGGTGGCCGAGCGCGAGAGCGCGGCGTTCTATGAGAGCGTACTGGAAGCGCTGTCCGACCGGGCGCGCGACGGCAAGCTCGCCGCCAACTGGGTCATCAACGAGCTGTTCGGCAGGCTGAACAAAGAAGGCCGCGACATCGCCTCCTCGCCAGTGTCGGCCGCACAGCTCGCCGCCATCGTCGAGCTGATCGGCGAGGGCACCATCTCGGGCAAGATCGCCAAGGACCTGTTCGAGATCGTCTGGACCGAGGGCGGCGATCCCCGCGTGCTCGTCGAGAGCCGCGGCATGAAGCAGGTCACCGACCTCGGCGCGATCGAGAAGGTGGTCGACGAGATCATCGCGGCCAATCCGGAGAAGGTCGAGCAGGCCAAGGCGAAGCCGCAGCTGGTCGGCTGGTTCGTTGGCCAGGTGATGAAGTCGTCGGGCGGCAAGGCCAATCCGCAGGCCGTCAACGATCTCCTGAAGGGCAAGCTCGGCATCTGAACGACGACCGCTCGGCTTCGTTCCAACGGCGCGCACATGGTGCGCGCCGTTGCTGTTAGGCGCGTCGCGTGCCGCGAATCGCCGCACGCGATTCGCAAAAAAGCCACCATTCCCGAGCGATCGAACGCACACGACGGCGTGTGCAGTGAAAATTTTTTCGTTGCCAAAATTTACGACTCAGAGTCCGCGCGCCACGCTCGTCGTGTGAGTCTGCGCATTGCAACGCGGATGCCGCCGCTTTCGCCGTGTCTTGCAGCAGTTCAGGAAATGCTTGCAGCGTAGGCTTTTCTTGCAATGTTTATCAGTAGCCATCGCGGCCTTGCGCGCATGCGCGCTCGCTGTTTCGATGTCGAACGTCGCGTCGCTTCGCTGCTTTCGTCAGTCGCGCGCGCGCGCGGCTGTCAACACTTCCTTAAGCCGGAAGCTGTTTTTTTTGGTGCGTTGGTGTATCGATGAGGAGTGCTTCTCGATTCCCGAGTGCACGCATCGACTAAGCCATCTCACATCGGAGGGCAACATGGCCAAGAAAGCGAAGAAGGCGAAGAAGGCAGTGAAGAAGGTCGCGAAGACCGCGGCGAAGAAGACTGCCAAGAAGACCAAGAAGGTCGCCAAGAAGAAGTAACTCTCGCAATCCTTGCGAGATGAGCCCGGCAGACTGATGCCGGCACGTCGTTGGAACGCAGGCATGCTCCGCTCATCGAGCGCCGGGCAGATCCCCTGAAGCTCCAACTGACGATAGAGGGTGTCGGCGAGACATCAGGTCAACGGTCGGATCGAACTCCAAGGCGGCTTCGCCGCTGCGGACCGGTCCGGCAGAAGAAACAGGATTTCTTCGTTCGGTGCAGATCGTCATTCGGTCTGCAATCTCACCAGCGGCTCACAGCCAGCGTGAGATCTGATCCTGACGTGTTCGCCGACGCCCTCGATCCAGAGCACCACGCCGTTCCGGCGTTTGCGTGCGCGTTACCTCCCTCCCATTGAACGCCATATCGGTCAGCGCTGCTCGCTCAGCCCGGCGCACGCGCGCTTGCTGCAGTTCGACAGTCGCGGTGTTCCGCCTCCGTGCTGTCGCGAGCGATAGCGCAGCAGCGCCGGCTCCCGCCGTCTCGGTGCGGCCGCCGCCCCGGCATGCTGTGAGCTTCCAGCGCGCGGCTTCAGCGCGTTTCGCGGATGGTTATGGGTTTGCCAAACAGAACGGTAAACCGCTCTTTGACGCTTGGAAAATCCAGAGTGGAATCAAGCGTATGTGCCGCGGCCCGGACAATCGGGCGTTGGCGGTTCAGGCTTCCTTCAGCACGATGTTTAAACTGCCATTCAAACTTGATCGGTCATCCTTCGCTCATAAGCCGCGAGACGGCACGGGGACTAACCAGGCGTTGAACAGTTGGACGGGGGCTATGCTCGGTAACGAGCCGCCTCCTCACGAAGGAGAGCGACAATGTTTCAGGGACAACTCAATTTCGATGATGTGACGACCGCGGAGCAGGGCGCCAATGGCGATGTGCTGTTCGAGCTCGGCATGCTCTATGCGAGCGGTCGCGATGGTGTGGTCGATCTGATCGCCGCGCACAAATGGTTCAATCTCGCCGCGCTCAGGGGGCGCGTCGATGCAGCCGCGATGCGCCGCGAGGTCGCCGAGCAGATGTCGGACGCCGACATTGCGACCGCGCAGCGCGAGGCGCGCGCCTGGATGACCGCGCGTTGAGCGTGTCCGGCTTGCTGCTCATCGCGCTCGGACCCGGTCCGGCGTGACTGCCAGTGCGAGCCGGGGCAGCGACCGCCGGATCCGGTTGCTGGGTGTCACCGCTGATCCTTCATTCTCGTCGGGAGCAAGCCTCGTCGCGCGCCCACAAATCTCCTATCTGTCGTCGTGTGTGACGCGGGAAGCGGGATCGATGGCATGGGTCAGGTGCGGCGACAGGCGAAACGGCAAGAGCTGATCGACTGCCGTGACTGCGGGAACGGCGTATCCTTCAGCGCGGTGGCGTGTCCGCATTGCGGATCGACCGAGCCGGCCGGGCCCGTGGTGCAGAGCCGGCGCGAGTTGCGGCGGCTGCGGATCGAGGCGACCAATGATCGACGCCTCGTCGTCGTGACGCTGCTGTGCGCCGCCATCGGCATCGTTTACGGTGCGGTGATGGGAGCAGGCGGCCCGGCCTCGCTCTGGGCGGCGCTCGGCTATGGCTTCGTCGGCGCCATCATCGGCGTGCCTGCCGCCTTCGTCATCAACGTCACGCGCGGCCTGTTGGATTGATCGGCCTGAGATCTGGCTGCTGCACGGTCGGCGGCGGCCTGCGTTGCGCCTCGGTCCATCTTGTCAGGCGATGTTCCCATGCATGAAGGCGATGCGGCCCGAATGCTCGTTGTGAGCTGCAGTGCCGGGCGAAGGAGGGGCAGCCTGGCTCGGCGTCATCACATGCCGGCCGGCAGCATACGGCACGAGCGGGCTGGGCAGTCTCAGGACTGGCGGAGACGGAGGGATTCGAACCCTCGATAGGGCTTTACAACCCTATAACGGTTTAGCAAACCGCCGCCTTCAGCCACTCGGCCACGTCTCCTGTGCGGTCGGTATGCCCGACGGCGCGCCGAGCCGCAAGCGGCAGATTGCAGCCGATTTGAAATCCTCACAGGCGGGAGGGCGCCCAGGGCAGGGTCATGGACCTCGTTCCGGCAGCCTGGAAGGATAAGGAGGATGACGGGAGGGGAGTGGATTCGGACTTTGAAACGGCTGCCGGGGTCGGCGACAGCAGGGCGATACCCCGTCGGCTACATGGTGTGAAGGCTTGCCGGGTCGGGCGGCGGCCGTCATCTTTGCCGCGTTCTTGCCAGCGCGCCGCGAGTGGCCGGGCAAGGTCCACGGCCTCTCGCACCCATCGAAATACCACTGCGCGCTTTTTGCAACAGCGAGGGTGAATTGCCCTCACTGGTTGCATAGCCCGTGTTCTCCCGGTTGTGGGGAGTCGGCATTCGATGATCATTGTCCCGGCGACGGGGGACGTCCTCCGTCGTTCCGTCTGTGTCGTGCGCCCGAGTGCCTTGCGTTAGGACGCCGTGTCCGAAAGCGCGAAGCGACTGAGCGACGGGAACGAGCGGGGACCAGGGCCGACCAGAAGCGGAGCCTCCCCCTGACTGACAACCCCGGAGGTTTTACTTCATGAATATCATCAAGAGTCTTGTCCTGGGATCGGCGGCGGCTTTGGCCGCCATGTCCGGGGCTCGAGCGGCGGATATGCCCATCAAGGCCAAGGCGGTCGAGTATGTGAAGGTCTGCTCCCTGTACGGTGCGGGATTCTACTACATCCCCGGCACCGACACCTGCATCAAGCTCGGTGGTTATCTGCGCGTGGAAACGGCCTTCAACGCGAACGGCCTCTACAACAACGCTGTCAGTGCGCCGTCGGGCCTGCACAACCGCTACAGCAACTACTTCTACACCCGCTCGCGTGAAGACCTGAACATCGATACGCGCACCGCGACCGAGTATGGCGTGGTCCGCACCTACTTCGACGCCGTCTTCACCTGGACCTCGGGCAATTACGCCGGCACCGGCAACGGCGGCACCTACTACGGCACCGGCGCAGCCAACACCGCTGGCCTGACCTCGGTGAATGCCTTGAGCAATGACGGCATCGCCGGCGGCTCGCTCGGTGTATACTATGCCTTCATCCAGTTCGCCGGCTTCACGATGGGCAAGGCCGTGTCGCAGTTCGACGCGCCCTGGACCAACTATCCGGGCAACAACTTCGACGGTCTGTGGGGCGGCGGCGGCACCACCACCGGCGTCAATCAGCTGACCTACACCGCCGACTTCGGCTCCGGCATTACGGCTTCGATTTCGGCCCAGGAGCAGGCTCTCTATTACACCACCAACATCTGGAATACCTCGGGGGCTTTGCAGACCGCCTCCAGCGTATTCGGCGGAACCTACGGTACCAACGCCATCGGTGGTCAGGTTGCTCCTGATATCGTCGGCATGGTCCGTGTCGATCAGTCCTGGGGTCTGTTCCAGGCGTCGTTCGCCGCGCATGACAACCACGCCGGCTACTACGGCGTTGCCGAGACCTCCGGTCATCCGTCGGACAAGTGGGGCTGGGCTGGTCAGCTGGCTCTGTCGATCAAGAACATCCCCACCGGCCCCGGTGACGTGATCAACATCCAGGGCGTCTACACCAACGGCGCAACCCGCTATAACGACCAGAGCCTCGCGCCGATCACCTACCAGCTGTTCGGCGGTTCGGGTCTCGCCGGGGCCTATCAGAGCGTCGGTTTCGCTGGCGTGTCCGACTCGGTGTTCGGTGTCGGCACCGCTCAGGAGCTGACCACGAGCTACGGCTTCCGTGGTGGTTTCACCCACAACTGGAGCCCGACCTGGAACACGGCCATCTACGGGTCGTGGGCTGCTCTGCGCTACAACGGCAACGCCAAGGCCTTGATCTGCGGTGGCGCTGGCGTGGCTGGTCTGGGGATCACTGCCGCGAACTGCAACCCGGACTTCAACATCTCCACGCTGGGCCTGATCACCCGCTGGACCCCGGTCAAGAACCTGACCTTCTCGGCCGACGTGGCCTGGACCAACCTCGACCAGAAATTCACTGGCACCGCCACTCTGCCTGCGGCAGGTGGTTCGTCGGCGAAGCCGGCGGCCGTGTACGAGCTGAAGGACCAGAATACGGTTTCGCTGCTGCTGCGCGCCCAGCGCAACTGGTAAGACCGGGACCTTCGCGACCGTCGTAAGAGTCATGAAGAGCTATGAGGTCCGGCAGTCGACTGCCGGACCTTTTCTCGTGGATGCCCCGCGTCGTCGGCCGGATGCGGTGCCGAGGCCGGCCCCGTCGATTCGATTTCATCGATAAATTCTTGCCGAATGCCGCTCCACAGCGTTGCCAGGATTGGGCCTCCACCGCCCGAGTTGCGGCGCGGTCCTGTCAGGCGTGGCGGCAACACCACCGGCACCACAGATTGCGTTGTTAGAAAATATTCACAGAAACAATGGCTTAGGTGGCTTGGACGAGTCGCGCCTTCGTGCCTTTTCTGCAACACACCTTCAAAAAGGCGCCTGCTGGCCGCCGCAATGATGGTTCCTTTGTTGCGTGTGCAAAGTCCTTCAGTAATTCTGCCTCCACGACGAAGGGGGGCATCCCTGCGTCGTCCCGTTTAGGTCGTTCGCTCAAGTCCCTCGCGTTCATGCGGGTGTGTCCGATAGCGCGAAGCGGCTGAGTGACGGGTCGAAGAGGGATCAGGGTACCAACCTCACGGGTGTCTCGCACCCGGCGGCGTCGGAACCTTCCCTGATTGAGCAACTTGGAGGTTTAACATTATGAACGTGATCAAGAGCCTTGTCCTGGGCTCGGCGGCCGCTCTCGTCGCCATGTCTGGGGCCCAGGCAGCTGACCTTCCGATCAAGGCCAAGGCGGTCGAGTATGTGAAGGTTTGCTCCCTGTACGGCGCCGGCTTCTACTACATCCCCGGCACCGACACCTGCATCAAGCTCGGCGGCTATCTCCGCGCTGATACGATCTTCAACGGCAACGGCTCGTACAACAACGCCGTGACCGCTCCGTCGAGCCTGCAGAACCGCTACAGCAACTACTTCTA
>JBARNF010000064.1:0-3088 GCA_049802835.1 Bradyrhizobium sp. | reverse complement strand
GTCTCGGTGACCGTGGCGGCGGCGCCGCACACCACGGCGGGCGGAGCCGAGGACGGCGTCACCCTGGCGCCGACGCGGCCGCTGCGGATCCTCGGCGTCGAGGACAATCCCTTCGGTCGCGTGGTGCTGAACACGATCCTGAACGAGCTCGGCCACCAGGCCGAGTTCATCGGCCGCGGCGAAGCCGCGCCCGAGCGGATCGCGGCAGGCAGCTATGATGCCGTTCTGATGGACATGGTGCTGCCCGGCATCAACGGCGTCGAGACGATCGCGCGGGTCCGGCAGCTTGGGATGCCGCACGGCACGATTCCGATCATCGGCGTCTCCGGGCGCGGCGAGGACGAGGCAGCCTCGCGCGCTGCCGGCGCCGATGCGTTCCTGCTCAAGCCCGTCTCGCCGCGGGCCCTAGCGACTGCGCTGCTTGAAGCGACCCGCCGTGCGGCAGCCGCGACTTGATGATCGATGCGTTCAATTCGCCGCCGTACACGAAGATCGCGGCGATGAAATACAGGAACACCAGCGCGATGATCACCGAGGCGAGCCCCGCATACATGGTGACGTAGTTGTTGGCGAAGCGCGCCAGGTATTGTCCGAACACGATGCCCGACACCAGCGAGGCGATGAAGGTGAAGACGATGCCGGGCAGGATCTGCATGAAGCCGCGCCGGCCGGCGGGCAGCCAGGCGTGCAGGATGAAGAGGGCGATGATCAGGGCGCTGATGGTGATCCCATAGCGCGACAGGTTGACGAAGCGCTCATTGCCTTCGACCGCGAGCGGCAGGAAGCGTCGCGCCGTCGCCAGCATCAGCGGACCGAGCACGATCAGGAACGACATCGCGAGCGCCGTGAAGGCTGCGACCAGCGTATAGCCGATCGATTCCAGCCGCAGCCAGTACCACCGGCGCTGCTCGACCACGCCATAGGCGCGGTTCAGCGCGACGCGCAGGGCCTCGACGCCGTTCGAGGCGAAGTAGACCGCAAGCACGGCACCGATGGTCAGCGCATCGCTCCGTGTCGTCGTGAGCACGTCGTGGATTTCCCCGGCCAGCGCATCCGCGACCTGGGTCGGCCAGGTCTGGAGCATGAGGGTGGCGGCCTGATCGGCGAGATCCTTGGAGCCCAGGAAGCCCGCCAGCGAGGTCAATACGATCAGGAAGGGGAACAGCGCCATCAGCGTCGAGAGCGCGATGTGGCTCGCAATCGCCCAGCCGTCATCGGCGAGGAACTCGTAGAACGCATCCACCGCGACGTGAACGATGTAGCGAAGCGCTTTCACCTGTCCCTGCACTCTCCGCCAACGGTCATGCCTGATACCTTCCGATATTACGGAGGCAAAAGCCAGAAGTTGCAGCCTCCGCGCCCCGATCCGGCATGGCGTTGGCCGGCACGCGGTGTTATCTAGCCCCAATGGCTTCGCTTCTCGGTAAATTCATCCTTCCGATCGCCGTCGGCGCGGTTGCTGTGGTGCTGTTTCTCGGTCTCATCAACATGACCCGCGGCGGCTCGCCGAACCTGTCACAGAAACTGATGCGCTGGCGGGTGATTCTGCAATTCGTTGCGATCGTCGTTGCGATGGCGGCGATCTGGGCCATGGGGCGTTGAGAAACAACGGGGCGCTGAGAAACGACATGGTGGTCCTCAATCGCATCTACACGCGCACCGGTGATGACGGTACGACCGCGCTCGGCAATGGCGAGCGCCGGCCGAAATACGATCTGCGCGTCTCCGCCTATGGGACCGTCGACGAGACCAACGCCGCGATCGGCGTCGTCCGGTTGCATCTGTCCGACGCGCCCGAGATCGACGCCATGCTCGGCCTGATCCAGAACGATCTGTTCGACCTCGGCGCCGACCTGGCGGTGCCGCAGCGCGAGGGCAAGGCGGAGCGCCTGCGCATGGTCGCCAATCAGGTCGATCGGCTGGAGCACGACATCGATGCGCTCAACGAGCGGCTGTCGCCTTTGACCTCGTTCGTGCTGCCGGGAGGAACTCCGGCGGCGGCGCACCTGCACGTCGCGCGTACCATTTGCCGCAGGGCGGAACGGATCATGGCGGAACTCGCCGCCCGGCCGGACGAGCCGGTCAGCGAGGCCGCCATTCGCTACATGAACCGGCTGTCGGATTTCCTGTTCGTGGCGAGCCGCGCCGCGAACCGCAACGGTGCCGGCGACGTGTTGTGGGTACCGGGGCGAAACCGTTAACCCGGAGGCGTGCGGGCCTGCGTTTTTTCGCCCGTCGCGCGTTGACCGGGGGGTACGGGGGCTTTAGGTTCCGCGCCCGAACAGGTCAACCCCGGAAGATTTAGAGCGAAAGAGGATCGATGAAGATTCTGGTGCCGGTCAAGCGGGTGGTCGATTACAACGTCAAGGTTCGCGTCAAGAGCGACGGATCGGGCGTTGAACTCGCCAACGTCAAGATGTCGATGAATCCGTTCGACGAGATCGCGGTCGAGGAAGCGCTGCGGCTGAAGGAAGCCGGCAAGGCGACCGAGGTCGTCGTCGTGTCGATCGGCCCCGCGCAGGCGTCGGAGACCATCCGCACCGCGCTGGCGATGGGCGCCGACCGCGGCATCCTGGTCAAGGCCGAGGGCAGCGTGGAGCCGCTCGCGGTGGCCAAGATCCTGAAGGTGATCGCCCAGGAGGAGCAGCCGGGTCTCATCATTCTCGGCAAGCAGGCCATCGACGACGATTCCAACCAGACCGGCCAGATGCTGGCCGCGCTGCTCGGCTGGGCGCAGGCGACCTTCGCCTCCAAGCTCGAGGTTGAAGGCAGCGACTTCAAGGTCACCCGCGAGGTCGATGGCGGCCTGCAGACCGTGAAGCTGAAGGGACCGGCGATCGTAACCACCGATCTCCGCCTCAACGAGCCGCGCTATGCCTCGCTGCCGAACATCATGAAGGCGAAGAAGAAGCCGATCGCGGACAAGACCGCCGCCGATGTCGGCGTCGACCTCACGCCGCGTCTCGAGGTTCTCAAGACCACCGAGCCGGCGGGCCGCAAGGCCGGCGTCAAGGTCAAGGACGTCGCCGAGCTCGTTTCCAAACTCAAGACCGAGGCGGGGGTGCTGTGATGGCCACGCTGCTGATTG
>JBARNF010000063.1:0-15542 GCA_049802835.1 Bradyrhizobium sp. | reverse complement strand
GGCGACATCAGCGCCGGGGCCGCAGCGGCTCACTTCTTCAACAATGCGCACGCGCTCTTGTCGAGCGGCGTGAACGCCTGGTCGCCCGGCACCGAGCCGACCAGTTTGTACAGATCCCACGGGCCCTTCGATTCGGACGGCTTCTTCACCTCGAACAGATAGGCGGTGTGGATGGTGCGGCCGTTGGGCTGGATCTCGCCCTTGCCGAACAGCGCATCCTCGGTGGGGATCGACTTCATCTTGTCGACGATCTTGACGCCGTCATGCGGGTTGTCGCCGAGCGCCTCCAGCGCCTTGAAGTAATGCGACAGACCCGCATAGACACCGGCCTGCACCATGGTCGGCGGCGCGCCGTTCTTCATCCGCTTGGCAAAGCGGTCGGAGAACGCACGGGTCTGGTCGTTCAAGTCCCAGTAGAACGTCTCGGTGAAATTGAGGCCCTGCGCGGTGTCGAGCCCGATCGACTTGACATCGGTGAGGAACAACAACAGCGCGGCAAGCTTCTGGCCGCCCTTGTTGATGCCGAACTCGGCCGCCTGCTTGATCGTATTGGTGGTGTCGCCGCCGGCATTGGCAAGGCCGATCACCTTGGCGCCGGACGACTGGGCCTGCAGCAGGAAGGAGGAGAAATCGGAGGTGTTGAGCGGATGCTTGACGCCGCCCACGACCTTGCCGCCATTGGCGGTCACGACGGCGGTGGTGTCGCGCTCCAGCGCCGCGCCGAACGCGTAGTCCGCGGTCAGGAAGAACCAGGTCGAGCCGCCGGCCTTGACCAGCGCCTGGCCGGTGGTGTGCGCGAGCATGTAAGTGTCATAGGTCCAATGCACAGTGTTCGGCGAGCACTGGGCGTTGGTGAGGTCGGAGGTCGCGGCGCCCGAATTGATGTAGACGCCGTTCTTCTCCTTGACGACGTTGTTGACGGCGAGCGCGACGCCGGAATTCGGCACGTCGACGATGACATCGACCTTGTCGACGTCGAACCATTGCCGCGCGATCGAGGTGCCGATGTCGGGCTTGTTCTGGTGATCGCCGGAGATCACGTCGATCTTCCAGCCCTTGGCTGTGAGGCCGGAATCCTCGATCGCCATCTGCGCGGCGAGCGTCGAGCCGGGCCCACCGAGGTCCGAGTACAGACCGGACTGATCGGACAGCGCGCCGATCTTGACCGTCTTGTCCGCGGCTGAAGCGATGCTGCCGGCGGCAAGAGTGAGCGCCGTGCCCAGCAGCAGCGACGCGATGAATTTGCTTTCCATAAGCCCTCTTTCCAAAATGCTCATCAAGTAAGGTGATCGGCGCCGGTCAGACGCCGAGATACGTGTGCAGCTTGTCCATGTTGGACGACAGCTCGGCATTGGCGAAGCCGTCGATCACCTTGCCGTGCTCGACCACGTAGTAGCGGTCCGCGACAGTCGAGGCGAAACGGAAGTTCTGCTCGACCAGGAGGATCGTGAAGCCCTCCTTCTTCAGCCGGGCGATGGTATGGCCGATCTGCTGGATGATGACGGGCGCCAGGCCCTCGGTCGGCTCGTCCAGCATCAGGAAGCTCGCGCCGGTGCGCAGGATGCGCGCGATCGCCAGCATCTGCTGCTCGCCGCCGGACAGCTTGGTGCCCTGGCTCTTCAGCCGCTCCTTCAGGTTCGGAAACAGCTCGAAGATCTGGTCGAGCGTGAGCCCGCCCGGCCGCACCACCGGCGGGAGCAGCAGGTTCTCGCGCACATCCAGGCTCGCAAAGATGCCGCGCTCCTCCGGACACAGCGCGATGCCGAGCCGCGCGATCTTGTCCGAGGTCATCCGGATCAGCTCGCGGCCATCGAACCGGACCGAGCCGGTGCGCTTGCCGATGATTCCCATGATCGACTTCAAGGTCGTGGTCTTGCCGGCGCCGTTGCGCCCGAGCAAGGTGACGACCTCGCCGGCGTTCACGGTGAAGTTCATGCCGTGGAGAATGTGGGATTCGCCGTACCAGCTTTCGAGATTCTTGACGTCGAGAATGGTCCCGGCCGCAGCGGCAGCTCCCGGCTTGTTGGCCGTCATCACCTCAGGCATGTCCGGCCCCCAGATAAGCTTCCTTGACGCGTTCGTCCTTGGACAGCTCGGAATATGGTCCCTCGGTCAGCACCTGGCCGCGCGTCAGCACGGTGATGGTGTCGGAGAGGTTGGCGACGACACTGAGATTATGCTCGACCATCAGGATCGTGTACTTGGCGGAGATGCGCTTGATCAGCGCGGCGATCTTGTCGATGTCCTCATGACCCATGCCGGCCATCGGCTCGTCCAGCAGCATCATCTCCGGATCGAGCGCCAAGGTGGTCGCGATCTCTAGCGCCCGCTTGCGTCCATAGGGCATCTCGACCGCCGACGTATGGGCGAACTCGCTCAAGCCCACATCGTTCAAGAGGTCCAGCGCCCGGCCGTTGAGGCGGTTCAGCACGGTCTTGGAGCGCCAGAAATCGAACGACGAGCCGTGCTGGCGCTGCAGCGCGACGCGCACGTTCTCCAGCGCCGTCAGGTGCGGAAACACCGCCGAGATCTGGAACGAGCGAACCAGGCCGAGTCGCGCCACGTCGGCCGGCGCCACGGCCGTAATATCCTGTCCCTTATAGAGGATCTTGCCGGCAGAGGGCCGCAGGAACTTGGTCAGCAGATTGAAGCACGTCGTCTTGCCGGCCCCGTTCGGACCGATCAGCGCGTGAATGGTGCCCCGGCGGATCTTCAGCGAAACATCGCGAACGGCAAAAAACCCCGCGAATTCCTTCGTCAATCCGTGGGTCTCGAGAATGAACTCGTCAGCCAAACAGATTTCCCCCCAAGCCGGCGCGCACAGCGCCTGGCCCTCGCTTCTTGCTTTAAGACGGCTCTACCGGACGGCTGGACGATTCCCATTGCCGGCCGCGACCGCTTCGCGCCGGAATATGCCGTCAACCGAGGGAGTTAGGCAAGGCGGAAAGCTGGGCAACGGCGTCGCGGGGCCAGTCGCGCACCTTGCGTTGAAGCTTCGGCGCACTTCCCGCTGACATAGAACGCCGTCTGCCCCCGGATCGAGACGTGAACGGACGCACCGGCAGCGCGAGCTTGGCGGCGCCGCGTCTCCGAGCGGTCATCGATCGAGAGCTCTTGCATCAGTTGGCCGGCCGTGTCGTCGCTCGCGGCGTTACCCGAGTTCGATTGAACCCTGCGGCATCTGTCCGGCGACGAACCAACTATCGGACCGTTCCGATGCCGGCCAGGATCAGGTCGATGCCCGCAAGGAATTGCTCGCGATCATCGTGGTCGCGCAGTTGCGTCGCCACCCGACGCACGAAAGGATACTCTGCCGGATCGAGCTGCGCCCACTGCGCGGCGACCGTCGCCAGGAAGGCCGATCGGTCCGTCCCGCGTGGGATCAGCCGGGCGTTTGCGGCGTTCTGGCCGGCGACGCCGAGGATGTAGTTGACGAGCGCGGACGCGGCGTCGAACAGCGCTCGGTCGGGGACGCCGAGCGCCTGGAGCCGTCCGCCTATTCCCTCGCAAATCTGCAGCATGGCCGGTCGCGACGGCTCACGGTGGAGCTGAGCACCGACCCAGGGGTGTGCATCGATCGCATCGAATACCCCGAGGGCAATGGCGCGGATCGCCTCGCGCGGCTCCGCACCACTGAGCACGTCGGTCATGACGCGGGCGATGATTTCGTCGGTGGTTGCCGCGAGTAGATCGTTCTTGTCAGCGACGTGCCAGTAGATCGCCCCGCTTCCCGTCGCCAATCGAGCCGAGAGCGCGCGGAAGGTCAGCGCGCTCTCGCCGTCGGCATCGAGAATCTCGATCGCCGCGTCGACGATGCGCTGCTTGGACAGCGCGTCGGCGCGCCGGTCGGTCCGTGGAGTCTTGATCGCCATCAGCATCATGTTGACACGATTGGAACATTGTTCCAATACACGTTTGTGGAACAATGTTCCAGCTCAGTCCGAAAGGAACAAGATGATGACAGCCGTCACGATCGTCGGCGCCGGGCTGGGCGGGCTCACCCTCGCGCGCGTCCTTCACGTCCACGGCATCGCCGCGACAATCTACGAGGCGGAGCCCTCGGCGGAGGCTCGCACACAGGGCGGGATGCTCGACATCCACGAGCACAACGGACAGCTCGCGCTCAAAGCAGCAGGCCTGTTCGACCCGTTCCTCGGCCTGATCCACGAAGGAGGCGAGGCGACGCGCGTGCTCGATCAGCACGGAAAGGTGCTCTTCGACAAAACCGACGACGGCAGCGGCGGACGGCCCGAGGTGCTTCGGGGCGATCTGCGGCGGGTTCTTCTGAACTCCCTGCCAGCGGAAGCGATCCAGTGGGGAAAGAAGCTCGCTGACGTCGCAGCGCTCGGCGACGGCCGGCACGAGCTCATGTTCGCGGACGGATCGTCCGTCATTGCCGCGTTCCTCGTGGGTGCGGACGGCGCTTGGTCGAAGGTCCGGCCGCTGCTCTCGGATGCAAAGCCCGCGTACGCCGGCACGTCGTTCATCGAAACCTACCTGTACGACGCCGACGAGCGGCACCCGGCGGCCGCCGAAGCGGTCGGCGGCGGCGCATTGTTCGCCGCCGCCCCGGGAAGAGCGATTGTTGCGCACCGCGAGCCGGGCAACGTTCTTCATACATATGCCGAGCTGAACCACCCCGCCGAATGGTTCGCCGACATCGACTTCGCCGACGCCACGGCTGCGACAGCGCGCGTCGCGGCCGAATTCGACGGGTGGGCGCCGGCGCTCACTGCGCTGATCACCGGGGGCGATACCCCGCCCATCTTGCGCATGATCCACGCGCTCCCGGACGGACACCGATGGGGCCGCCTGCCCGGGGTGACGCTCCTCGGCGATGCCGCGCACCTGATGCCGCCGTCCGGCGAAGGTGCCAACCTGGCGATGTTCGACGGCGCCGAGCTCGGACAAGCGATCGCCGCGCACCCGGACGATCTCGGCGCAGCACTGACCGCCTACGAAGAGCCGATGTTCACCCGCAACGAGTCGGAAGCGAAAGATGCGCACCTGATCCTGGAGCTCTGCCTCGGCGACCGCGCACCGTTCAGCCTCGTCGACTTCTTCACCGGCGCCCTCCAGGGCGAGCACGAAGCAACTGGACAGTCCTGATCCACACCACCGACCGAAAAAGCTGATCAGAACGCGAAGCAACCGCACCCGCGGCGAAACCCAGCGGCAACAGCTTTCCGCAGATCTCCACGTTGCCACGTCTCAACGTTGCCACGCAAAAAGAGGGCCGTGACGACCCTCTCTTTTGCTTTTAGCGGCACGTCTTCCGGCGGTGGCACGAGCGCCCCACTTCTCGGCCTTCAGCATGCACAGCAACGCCGTCGGCGCCCGCGTGCATGGCCTCACTTCGCCGTCTTGACGTCCTTGGCATAGACGTCCGGCTTGAAGCCCACCACGCGCCGGCCGCCAAGATCGAGCACGGGCCGCTTGATCATCGAGGGCTGCGCCAGCATCAGCGCGATCGCCTTGCTTTCGGTGAGCCCTTCCTTGTCGGCATCGGGCAGCTTCTTGAACGTCGTGCCGGCACGATTGAGCAGCACCTCCCAGCCGAGTTCGCCGCTCCAAGACTTCAGCGTCGCCTTGTCGATGCCGGCGGACTTGTAGTCGTGGAAGTCGTAAGCCACGCCGTGATCGTCGAGCCAGGCGCGCGCCTTCTTCATCGTGTCGCAGTTCTTGATTCCGTAGATCGTGATGCTCATGCCTCGCGCCCTCAAACAATCGTGTCCGGCCGCTGCGGGTGTGCCATGTTGCGACAATCGGCCTCGCATTTTGCAGTGCGATTCACTTGCTTTTGATGCCTCGGAGGCCGCCCGTTCCAACGTCGGATTTCATGCCGACCTTTGCCATGAAAGTGTCGGCTGAGCATTACATTTTCTTCGCATCGCCGGCGTATCTGGCCCACGAACAGGAGACCGCGATGGGCATGATCATGGTACGTTGTCCGCAGACCGGCCGCAGCATCGAGACAGGGATGGAAATGGATGCTGCGCGCTTTCAGCGCATGCCCGTGTTCTTCTCGCGCGCCTATTGCCCGCACTGCCGCATCTACCATGAATGGTTCGCCGCCCATGCCTGGGTCGAAGAGACGCGCGACCGCGAGCGTATCGCGCTGGCCTGATGGTACACGTCATAACGTATGCCACTCGCGGCGTAGGCACTGATCGGCGACGGGCCGGGGACGGAATCTCTCCTCAAGACAACAGGGCGGCGATATCCTGCTCGGTGAGCGCCTTTCCGATATTGCCCTCGCGATCGAACAATGAATCGGCCAGCGCCTGCTTGCGCAGCTTCAGCTCGCCGATCTTCTCCTCGATGGTCCCGGCGGTCACCAGCCGATAGACGAAGACCTTCTTGTCCTGCCCGATGCGGTGGGCGCGATCGATCGCCTGGGCTTCCACGGCCGGATTCCACCAGGGATCATAGATGATGACGGTGTCGGCCGCGGTCAGGTTCAGCCCGACGCCGCCGGCCTTGAGGCTGATCAGGAACACGGGACTGTCGCCGTTCTGGAACGCCTCGATCGCACGCTTGCGATCGCGCGTATCGCCCGTGAGCAGCTCGTAATCGATATCGGCCGCCTTGAGGCGCGCCTCGATCAGCGCAAGCATCGAGGTGAACTGCGAGAAGACGATGATCTTGCGCCCCTCACTGAGCAGCTCCTCGACCATCTCCATCAGACGATCGAGCTTGGCCGACGGCCGTTCGACCTTGTCGTCGAGCTTCAGCAGCTGCGGATCGCAGCAGACCTGGCGCAGGCGCAGCAGGGCTTCGAGCACGATGATGTGGCTGCGGGCGAGACCGCGCGCCTCGAGCGCCGTGCGGACCTTCTTCGCCATCGCCGCGCGGATCGAATCATAGAGGTCGCGCTGCTTGCCCTCGATCGCCACGGTCTCCACGATGTCGATCTTGGCCGGCAGCTCGGTGGCCACCTCCTCCTTGGTCCGCCGCAGCAGGAACGGCTTGACGCGGCGCGTCAGCGCCGCCGCGCGCATCTGGTTGCCCTCCTTCTCGATCGGCGTGCGCCAGTTGCGCGTGAAGGCGGTCTTGTCGCCGAGGTAGCCCGGGTTGACGAAGCTCATGATCGACCAGAGCTCGCCAAGATGGTTCTCCATCGGCGTTCCCGACAGGCAGAAGCGATGGCTGGCCTTGATCGCGCTCAGCCAGCGCGTGGTCGCGGCATTGGGATTCTTGATCGTCTGCGCCTCGTCGAGGATGGCCATGTGCCAGTCCCGCCCGAGGATGAGTTCATGGTCGCGCGCGATCAGCGGATAGGTGGTGAGCACGACATCGTGCTCCGGAATCTGCGCGACCAGCTCCTTGCGGCCGGCGCCGTGAAACACCAGGACCTTCAGGTCGGGAACGAATTTGCCGGCCTCGTTGAACCAGTTGGTCATCAGGCTGGTCGGCGCGACGATGAGCACCGGCGCCGTCAGCGCGCCGCGCGCTTTTTCGAGCGCCAGCAGCGCCAGCACCTGCACCGTCTTGCCGAGCCCCATGTCGTCGGCCAGGACGCCGCCGAGATGGGCCTCGCGTAACAGATCGAGCCAGGCGACGCCCTGCTGCTGATAGGGTCTCAGCGTGGCGGTGAAGCCGGGCGGCAGCGCCAGCTCGTTCTCCTGACGCAGGCGCACCAGATCGGCCAGCCGGCGCAGATCGTCAT
Organism: Bradyrhizobium sp.; assembly: GCA_049802835.1. Lineage (GTDB taxonomy): Bacteria > Pseudomonadota > Alphaproteobacteria > Rhizobiales > Xanthobacteraceae > Bradyrhizobium. The sequence continues at coordinate 7,873 of JBARNF010000063.1, read as the reverse complement.
GCCCCTTGAACGCGAACGCGCTTGCGTCGTGCGCCAGCAGCGGCACCAGTTGGGCGCGCGACAGCTTGATCTTGCCGGAGGCATCCATGCTGCCACCGCTCAGCCGCATCGTCTGCAGCGCAAGCAGGACCGGAAGGAAGCGTCCGGCGGTGACCGCCAGATGCCGCCCGTCAGGCAGCGGCACATACATGTGCTTGGCGTCCGCACCGGCGTCCGCCATTGCGTCGACGAGCCCATCGCGCGCGAGAAGCCTCACCAGCAGCTCGGCGAGATCCTGCGGCTGACCATCGACGTCGATCTTGAAGCCGAACTCGAACCAGTCGATCCCGCTGCCCTCGATCTCCATGTCGACGAGACCGGAGGACTCCGCAAGCCGATAGGGAAAGTCATCATCGATACGGACGTCGAAGCCCTGCTCCCGCAAGGCATCGAGCTCGAGATGCACGAACTGCAGCCAGCGGCCTTCGTCCTCGAAGGTCAGGTCGTCCGCGTGACTGCCATGGTTGTGGGGCTGCACGCGTCGAAGCGGAACGAAGCCGAACTCGGTCAATCGCTTGGCTGCCTTGCGCTCGTCGGCCGTGGAACGCTTGATGCGAACGATACGGCCCTCATGGAACGCCTCCACTTCGGTCCCCTTGCCGGAGGCGTCGATCTCGATCTGACCATAGCGGAAACCTAGACGGACCGCGCCGAGCGGAAGCTTGCTGCTATGCTGCCCGCGAAAGCCGTAGCCGGGATAGGGTCCGCGCATCAGGCGCAGAATGGGCGTGGGCTTGGCCTCGACCATGACCACCTCGGTCGGCGGCGCAGGCAGAAGAGCTGGATCGAGCGACGGCAGCCGCTGGGTGAGATGGCGGGAGACCTCGCCGACCAGTGCCGAGGGCACCACCGGCGCGCTCAACAACAGGTGCGCCGTGCTCGCAGCGATTCCGGCATCGACCTCGCCGATGATTCCGAGCTTGTCGTCGACATAGACGGGCGGCTCGGCATGGAGTGCGAGCGCCCCGTCGACGACGAGCCGCGCGCCGACCCCTTTGAGCCCGACCGGCTGCCATTCGATGCGGCCGGCGCGTTGATCGCCCCAGCGCAACAGCGGTCCGGTCGTGTCGTGCCAGTAGGCCCGTCCCGTCTCAATCAGACGCCTCATCAGGGCGGCGGAGCCGATCCGGAATGCCCACCCGTTGTCGAGATAAACTCCTTGACCGAGGCGCGAGGTAATCTCGATGTCGCTATCACGATGGAACGCTGGGGCCCGGTCCGCACCGCTCCGCACACTGTCGACTCTGGAGACCTGATCGGAGAAGCTGTCGTCATTGCGCAGCCGCACAGACCATATCATGGCGACCGGATAAGGCGACTGCCCCGCCTCCTCATGAGCACGCACGCCATAGACCAGCCTTTGCCTGACCTCGGGCGGATAGGCGTCGCCGCGGCTGACCTTTCCGATCTTATTCAGCCAGGAGACGATCTCCGGCGGCAGCACCAGCGATCGCGGCTTGGCCTGCGCGGCCGCCTTGATCGACTGCTGGTCGTCCCCCTCGGCGTCAGACGACTGCTCGATGGCCTCGATCAGCACCGCCGCGACGTGCTTGCAACTGTTCCCCATCGGACAGGAGCATCTGCTGGCAACAATGACGCGGCCGCGCTCGTCGGACTTCAGCGCGATCTCGACATCATAGGGCCAGGACTGGGACCCCTGCACCGAGGCCGCAAGCTCGCGGCCGTCCTCGCTGATCTCGAGATCGAGAACGTCTCCCCCGATCTGCAGATGCTCCGCCTTCTGAAAGGCGGCATGGCTGAAGAATTGACGAACGTCTTGGGGCTTCTTGAAAGGAAACGACATGCATGGCGAACCCGACGCGCGCCACCATCGTGCGCGCGGCACCTATGTAGCAAGATCTTGACGCTGGGGGAGCGCTCGGTCTCTCAGCCTGGGGATATCTCCTGGAAAGGATGCGGGCCCGGTCTGGAGGTCCCTCAATCGTCCTTCGGGTCGCTCTTCAGCGGCTTGCTGGAATCTCCCGGCATCAGGCACGGGAACAGCTCGGTGAAGCTGAAGTCGGTCTCCCCGGCGGCGCGATCGAACCGCAGCACGACGTCGAAGCGCTTGCCGGACCAGTGCGTCGGGAGATCACCCGTATTGCTCACCGGCAGTCGCGGTAGGATATCGGAGATGATCGCCTTGTGCTCCCAGGCCACGAGCACGGTGCCGGACAACAGCAGCAGGGCGTCGACCAGCGCGGCCTCCTGCCCCTTGGCGAACGACGTGTCCGGCTTGGCGAGACCGACCCGCGCCGCCAGCTCCAGCACCGTCTCATAGGGCCGCCGGCTCGGATCTGAGCCGTCCTTGGTGCTGTCGGGATCGGCGGCATAAACCGCCTGTGGGGTCGGATAGGTGATCCCGCCGAACCCGCTGCCGAACAGCGCGGTCCACGCCCCTGCCCGCTCCCAGCCGAGGATCACCAGCGACTTCGAATCGGTCTTGCCCAGATGCGTGAGGCCCGGGCCGGTCGCGTCTCCAGCCGGCTTCTCGGCGTGCCTGATGATCAGCAACGTCAGCGCGTCCATCTCATCCTCCTGCGTGCGGCCCCGTCGGGCCCGACGTCCGATCCGCTAGGCGACAGCGATGGTAGCGCGCGCGAGACCGCACCACTATGAACCCGATCACAGGTTGCAATGGGACCGACGAAGGCGCCCTTCAGCCGTGAGCACGGTGCTGCGGCGCCGAGCCGCCGGGTCCCGCCCCAGGCATCAAAGGCTGGCCGATCCAGACCCGGTTGAGCAGCCGCGTAAGCGGCGGGCAGGCGTCACCGCGGATGCGCGCCAGTGCCTCCTGATACGGCCCGACCATGCGGAGCCGATCCGGCAGGGTCGCATAAACCCGCGGCAGCCAGATCCGGGCGCGCGCGGCGCTGCGGCGCTCGCGCATCCCGAACGGCAGGTCGAACGCCAGCTGCAGCCGCTCCGGCAACATCTCGGCGGTCAGCGCGGTGAACCAGCGCGGCGGTCCGATCCATGTCGCCTCGCCGGCAAAGATTCGACGTGCGATGTCGCGCGCAGCCGGGCTGACAGTGAGCGTCTCATGCGCCATCATCTCAGCCGTATAGGCCTTGAACGACTCCCAGTCCGGCGGCAGCACCTCATGCGGAATGCCGAACAGGCGTGCGAAGCGCGTCGCCTCGCGCCAATATTGCTCACGCTCGGCTGCGGTCAGCGGCGGACACAGCAGGCCGTACGACATCATCGCGGTCTCGACCAAGGTCGCATGGACCCAGCGCAGCGCATCGACATCGTTGGCACGATAGCGTGAGCCGGCCAAGAACGGTCCGACGGTCTCCGGCATGACGCCGTCGACCGCGGCGTGACGCCGGTACAGCCGGCGGGCCACCGCGACCGCCTGCGCGCGGGTGCCGAACACCATCGTGTAGACGATGCCGAAGGTGCGGTGAAAGCGGCCGAGCGGATCGGCGAACACCTTCGACTGCTCGGCGATGCCGGCCGCGACCCAGGGATGGGCGAGCTGCAGCAGCAGTGCGCGCCCCGCGCCGAGAAACAGCGCGGCCTCGCGATGCACGCGCCACATCACGCTGTCCGGGCCCAGCACGCCGTCGCCGGGCACGGCAGGTGCTGACAGCACCTCCTCCAGGCAGCGCTCGAAATCGGCTTCGCTGACGATCACGGCCGCTTCGGGATCTCCAGCCCGCGCTGCACGGCGGGACGCGCCAGCCCCCGCTCCAGCCACGCCGGCACGTGCTTCAATTCATCGAAGGCGACGATCTCGCGCGCGCCATAGAAGCCGATCAGGTTGCGCACCCAGCCGAGGCTCGCGATGTCGGCGATGGTGTAGTCGCCGTCCATGATCCACTGCCGGCCGTCGAGCCGGGCCTCGAGCACGCCCAGCAGCCGCTTGGATTCCGCGACGTAGCGCTGCAGCGGACGTTTGTCCTCGTACTCGCGCCCGGCGAATTTGTGGAAGAAGCCGAGCTGGCCGAACATCGGGCCGATGCCGCCCATCTGGAAATGCAGCCATTGCAGCGTGTGCCAGCGCCGCGCCGGATCGGCCGGCAGGAATTTTCCGGTCTTCTCGGCGAGATATTGCAGGATCGCACCGGACTCGAACAGGCCGAGCGGCTTGCCGCCGGGGCCGTCGGGATCGATGATCGCCGGAATCTTGCCGTTCGGATTGAGCGAGAGGAATTCGGCCGTCTTCTGGTCGTCCTTGCCGAAGTCGATCGCGTGCGGCTCGTAGGGCAGCCCCGTCTCCTCCAGCATGATCGAGACCTTCACGCCGTTCGGCGTCGGCAGCGAATACAGCTGGATCCGGTCGGGATGCTGCGCCGGCCAGCGCGTGGTGATCGGGAAGCTGGAGAGATCGGACATGTGGCTTTGCTCGCTGACGGTGATCGCATCAATCTAAGGCCGGACGGCCCTGCTGCAAGGTGTGAGGCGGAACCGTCGGTGCGCGCGGGCCTTATGGTGCTGTCATGTGCAGAAAGTCAGCATGCCGAGCCCGACCTACCAGCTGATCATGCAGGCGATGGTCGCACGCCAGCAGGTTCTGTGCACGTATGGCGGTTTCGTCCGCGCGCTCTGCCCGATCATCCTCGGTCATACCAGCGGCCGCGAGCGTGTGCTGGCGTTCCAGTTCGCCGGTGGCGCGAGCAGTGGCCTGCCGCCGGGCGGGCAATGGAAGTGCTTCGACATCGCCGGCATGAGCGAGGTCGAGCTGCGCGAGGGACGCTGGCATTCCGGGCGAAGCCATCGCCAGCCGCAATATTGCGTGGCCGAGGTCGAGCTCGACGTCAATCCGGACAGTCCCTACGAGCCGAAGCGAGGCATGCCCCCTCACAGCAGCAAGCCCGGGCAAAAGCGCTGATGCTATTGCGGCTCGCGCAGGCGCACACGCAGCAGAGCCGGCAGCTTCGACGTTGCATCATGCTGCGAAAGCTTCGCCACGACGCGGCGCATCAGCCTAGAGGCGCCCTGCTTCGCGAACAGCTTGATGCCGCGATAGCTGAAATCGACCACGACTTCATGATAGCGCATGCCCTTGCCGCCCTTGACCAGGCCAAGGTCGCGCACCAGGCAATAATGCCCGTCGCTCATGCGTGCCAATCGGGTGTTCTCGAACATGCTCCGAAGCAATGCACCGAGTCGCAAATCCGTCAAGATTGACAGGAACGACTCATGAACTCAGCACGTCAGGGACAGGCCGCCGCGGTGCGAACGGCAGTGCGGGGCCATAGCCGAAACGCAGCACGAGATCCGGCCGCCTGTTGGTCCCGATCAGGCGCGAAAGCTCCGGCCGCAACGCGGCCACTTCGACCGGCTGGTTGATGAAAGCAAGCTTGAGCCCGAGCCGCGTCGCTTCGAGCGCAAAGCGCTGGCACGCCTGCCCCACCCTGATCCAGTGCAAAGGACCGGCTGCGTCGGCCGTGAAGATCGCAACACCCGCCGAAGAGTCGATCTGGCGCGCATATCGGTCGTTCTCGGCGGCCGCATTGAATAGATGATCGAACGCGATGCGGCCCAGCGCGGTCGGCAGCGATGGATTACCGCTCGCCGCGGCAAACAGGCCATCGCCCGTCTCCATCGCACTGCGCGGATTGAACCGGATCCAGCTCTTCAGCTCGCGCATGAACGCGGCATCGCGCATCTGCGCATCGTTGCCGGCGACAACGAGATCGCGAATCCTGCTGATGGCGGCGCGTTCAGTGACGACAGCGAGATCGACGCCGGGCATGGCGGCCGCGGCCTGCAGCGCCGCAAGATCGGTGCTCGGCACGGCCCGGCCGTCATAGTCGGACCGCGTCGACTGTCTGCGGACGATCGCCTCGCAGAGCGGATCGCTGTGCGGCGAGGCCTCCGTAAAACTGTATCGCACCTGCATCCCGTCCGCCGACACGGCCAACTCGCCCGGACGGCCGCTCGCGGTCGCCGCAATCATGAGGTTGGTGGCGGCGCAGCCGAGGCTGACGAACAGATGATGGTCATCCGGATCGACCGCCGCCGTGCGCCGCGACAGATCCGGCAGGATCTCGATGGCATCGCGCGTCATGCGGAAGCGCCACGGCTGGGTGTTGTGGCTGTTGGCTGCGAGCGTGGCAAGACGGATCACGTCGGCGATGTCTGGCGACAGCGGCGCGCGAAGTCGCCCGTCGTAGTCATCGTACGCTGCCATCGTTCCGGTGGCCTCGCGCCAGGCAACGGCGCCGAGCGAAGCCGCGGCAATCATGCCGCCCGCACCTATCAGGACGTGACGTCGATTCATGGGGCAACACTCGCGCGTTCGAACATCTCCTCGCCCAACATGAATAGGCCCGCCGCGATTCCTACGTGTTGTTGCAGATCAAGGCCAATCACTGATCGCGCGCATCACGCTGTTGACAGCGGCAACAAACGAGCGTACATGCCGCGACCTCGCGAACATCTGGGTTCGCAACCGATCATGAGCACGACGATGTCCTGCAGATATGAACATCTCATTTGCCCGTCCAACGGCTTCATGCCGGTGGATGGCGCACGCCAGGCTCATGGGAACGATCTTGCGTAGGCCAAGATCGACAGTCCGCATCACACGGACCCTCCCGAGCCAGCCGCTCCGGAGGGTTTTTTGTTGCCCTCACGCGACATGGCTGCACGGCGAACTACCAAATGTCCCGGCTGTCAGCCGGAACGGGAGACCCGGATCCCGGGGCTCGCGCAGGTGATGCGCGTGGCCTGAGCGCGCGGGGCCTGTCGGAGGGAACGAAGGCGTAAAGCCGGACACCGATGACAGAGCGAGCTTCCTTGGAGCTCGCAACATGCGGCGCCGACGAGCGCCGCAGACAAGCTATTTGAATTCCCGGCCGTTCGCGGCCGGGAGCTGCTGGTGGTGAAGATCGCGGATCCTTCGCGCCAATGCGGCCACGCGCCGCCTTCGATCGTTCGTACCGTGGAATCCGTCAAGCGAGACGGGTGAGTCGCGGGTTGCGGCGCGGCGTAAGCCAAGCCTGCGTTTCGATCGTCGTAAAGCCGTGATCGCCCGTTCCCCAGCATGCCATCCATCGTCGCCCGGCTACGGCCGGGCGGCCAAGGCGGTGGTGAAGATGTCTGTTACTTCGTCTGAAACCCGAGCGCCCCGATGGGGCAGCAACAGCATCGCCTATTCCCCGCCGAACTCATCCACGAGCCGTGGTGAAGATGACTGATACTTCGATTGCTAATCGAGAGGTCGTGGGTTCGAATCCCATCCGGCGTTCCGTGCGCCGGTAGCTCAGCGGTAGAGCACTTTCCGGTCCACGCAAGTGGGCCGGGTCTCAGCCATCGCCCGTTCCCGGCTCGTGGTCCACCCCGGCGCATGATCGCTCGCAACGGACGATCATGCGCCACCGCCGGTGGTGAAGAGCGCTGTTACTTCGGGACCACACGGTTGGAGGTTCGACTCCTCCCGGACGTCGGGCTGTCTTCAGCCCAGGTCCGCAGCTCGATCGGATCGAGCATGTGGTTGCCAGCAATGGCAAGTCAGCCTCGTCTATTCCCCGGCACCCTATCCACCATCAACCCGAGAGGAGGCCACCATGGTCAGGCTCAACACGTTCCTGCGCGGCTTCACCCATGAGGGTGCGCGCACCCGCCAGCTCGCGCCGGCGCAGGCGCTGCAGCGCACCTTGATGAGCTGCCTGCTGTGGGAGGATCAGTTCTACGAGGACGGCGTGTCGATCGCCGAGCGCATCAAGGCGCTGGTGCCGCAGGTCGCGCCGCGCGAGGTCGCCGATCTCGCGGTTCGCGCCCGCGAGGAGATGAAGCTGCGGCATGCGCCGCTGCTGGTCGCGCGCGAGATGGCGCGGCTGCCGTTGCACCGTGCGCTGGTCGCCGAGACGCTGGCGCGTAT
>JBARNF010000062.1:0-2218 GCA_049802835.1 Bradyrhizobium sp. | reverse complement strand
AGCTAAATCTCTCCCCTTGCGCCGCTGCGCTCCCTCCCCCCTTGCGGGGGAGGGTCGGGGAGGGGGGTACTCCGGCGGCAGTCTTTGTGTGGACCCCCACCCCCGACCCCTCCCCGCAAGGGGGAGGGGAGTCTTCTTTGTGCCGCTCCTAATTCGCGACTCTCCGACGATGAGGAGAGTCAACCGAAGGTGACTCGTGCTCTCTTACGCTGCCAGGCGGATGGTCTACGCGATCCCGATCATCATCGGCGTCGCGCTGGTCTGCTTCATGCTCGTTCACATCACGCCCGGCGATCCCTTGGTCGCGGTGCTGCCGGCTGACGCGTCCCAGGAGCTGGCACAGCAGTTGCGCGTCGCCTATGGCTTCGACAAGCCGCTGCCGGTGCAGTTCGGGCTGTGGCTGTGGCGCGCACTCGACGGCGATCTCGGCAATTCGATCGCGACCGGCCGGCCCGTGCTGGCCGAGGTGCTGCGCGCGGTCGCCAACACCGTGACTCTCGCGATTGCCGCCGCGATCATCGGCTTTTCGCTCGGCCTGTTCTTCGGCCTCGTCGCCGGCTATTTCCGCGACACCTGGATCGACAAGGTCGCGACCTCGATCGCGATCGCCGGCGTGTCGCTGCCGCATTACTGGCTCGGCATGGTCCTGGTCATCATCTTCTCGGTCGAGCTGAATTGGCTGCCCGCGGTCGGCGCCGGGCCGTCCGGCTCGGGCGCCTGGGCGTGGGACTGGGCGCATATCCGCTTCCTGGTGCTGCCCGCGATCACCACGTCGGTGATTCCGATGGGCATCATCACGCGCACGGTGCGGGCGCTGACCGGCGACATCCTGAGCCAGGATTTCGTCGAGGCGCTGCGCGCCAAGGGGCTGCGCGAGACCCATGTGTTCCGCCATGTGCTGAAGAATGCCGCACCGACGGCGCTGGCCATCATGGGGCTGCAGCTCGGCTACATGCTCGGCGGCTCGATCCTGATCGAGACCGTGTTCTCCTGGCCGGGCTCGGGGCTGCTGCTGAACTCGGCGATCTTCCAGCGCGATCTGCCGCTGCTGCAGGGTACGATCCTGGTGCTGGCGATGTTCTTCGTCATCCTCAACCTCGTGGTCGACATCGCGCAGGCCGCGATCGATCCGCGCATCAAGCGAGGCTAACGGTGAGCGTCAGTCAAACGAGCAGTGTGAACGACGCTGCGCTGCAGGCCGCACCCGTGGCGAACGCGCGCGGCTATTGGGCCACGGTCGGCCGCCGAATCGTCCGAGACAAGGTCAGCATGGTCTGCGTCGCCATCCTGCTGCTGATCTTGTTGTCGGCTCTGTTCGCGCCCTATCTGCATCTCGCCGATCCCTACCAGGGTTCGATGATCCGCCGCCTGCGCCACATCGGCACGCCGAACTATCCGCTCGGCACCGACGAGCTGGGACGCGACATGCTGGCGCGGCTGATCTATGGCGGAAGGCTGTCGCTCTTGATCGGCATCTCGCCGGTCATCCTCGCCTTCGGCATCGGCACCATGCTCGGGCTCGTCGCCGGCTATGTCGGCGGCTGGGTCAACACCGCGATCATGCGCACCATCGACGTGTTCTACGCCTTTCCCTCCGTGCTGCTGGCGATCGCGATATCAGGCGCGCTCGGCGCAGGGATCACCAACTCCATCGTCTCGCTCACCATCGTGTTCGTGCCGCAGATCACCCGCGTCGCCGAGAGCGTCACCACCGGCGTGCGCAACCGCGATTTCGTCGAGGCGGCGCGCGCCTCCGGCGCCAACGCCTTCACGATCATGCGCGCGCACATGCTCGGCAACGTGCTTGGGCCGATCTTCGTCTACGCCACCGGGCTCATCTCGGTGTCGATGATCCTCGCCGCCGGCCTGTCCTTCCTCGGCCTCGGCACCAAGCCGCCGGAGCCGGAATGGGGCCTGATGCTGAACACCTTGCGCACCGCGATCTACGTCAACCCTTGGGTGGCGGCGTTGCCCGGCGCGATGATCTTCGCGGTGTCGATCTGCTTCAATTTGCTCAGCGACGGCCTGCGCAGCGCCATGGATATTCGGAGCTGATGGGCATGTTGATTTCAAACAACGGTCGGACGGCATCGGCAGTGCACCTCTCCCCTTGCGGGAGAGGTCGGATTGCATCGCGAGATGCAATCCGGGTGAGGGGTTTCTCTCCGCGGATGCAGACCCCTCATCCGTCGCGGACTTCGTCCGCGCCACCTTCTCC
>JBARNF010000061.1:0-3466 GCA_049802835.1 Bradyrhizobium sp. | reverse complement strand
AGCCGGCGCCAACTCGGCTGCGGTGAGCTTGCGCCCCTGCACGAAGCTGTACAGGCCGGCCTGCGCGGCACGGTCGCAGGCCAGCGGCTCCGGCACGACGCGGACGCCGTGCGCCCAGGCATGGCTGATGAAATTCCACTCGGCGCCGAGGCGGTCGCGGCTGTCGCGCGCATCGGTGAAGTAGCGCTTCAGGACCAGCGGGCCGTCCGCGGTCTCCAGGCGAAACACCTGGTTGTTGCGGCCACCCGCCAGCCGGGTCAGCGCCTGCGGACCCGGCTTGCCGGCCTGCGCGGTGAGGCGCTGCGCCAGCGCCGGCAGGGCGGCATCGGTGTCGGGGCTGGCTTCAGCCGCGGTCACGGACGACATCCGCCGCGATCTCGGCCCAGGAGGCGCGGCGCTCGTAGGGCGTGGCCTTGCTCGCGAACTGGCTCTCGGGGTCGAACAGCACCTTGCGCATGCCATCCGGGAAGCCGGTCATGCCTAAGATCTCCGGCAGGTCGTCGACGAACAGCTCGCAGGCCAGCGCATGGGCGCGGGCGACCTTGTCGTCCTTGGTCAGCTCGAAGAACACCCGGTCCGGCGCGATCTGGCCGGGGGCCGCGCCCATTAGGCCGCGATCGGTCAGGAAGCCGCGCGCCGCGGCATGCATGTCGTGCTTCGGCCCGAGAATGGGATGCCTAGTCTTATGGCTGACGATGAACAGATCATGACCTGCCGCACGCGCCGCCGCGACGAATTCCGCGAAGCCGGGGTAGGGCGACACCAGGTCCATGCGGGCGCCATAGACGTAGCCCTGCAGCTCGGTGAAATCGTCCTTGCGTCCGGAGCCGTTGAGATGGTCGCGGACGCTGTTCTTGTCGCGGCCGAGATCGACCGGGATCAGGCCGCGCTCGAGTGCTGCCGCATGAAACACGCCGTCATAGCAGGCGATCGTGTTGTCGAAATCGATCCCGATCCGCATGGCCTGGACTTAAGCCAGCGACATGTCGATCAGCGGACGGCCGACCTTGCCGGCGGCCAGGTCCTGCAGCGCCTGGTCGGCCTGGGCGAGGCTGTAGGGCTTCGACAGCAGGTCCCGCACCGGGAAGCGGCCGGAGCTCAGCAGCCGGCCGTAGCGGCCGTAATCGCGATCCGGGACGCTGTCGCCGCCCCAGGTGCCGAGCAGGCTCTTGCCCTGGTTGAAGACACCGGGATTCAGCGTGAGCGCCGCGCCATGCTTGGCATTGCCGATCACGACCGCGCGGCCGCCCTGCTGCCGCGTCGAATTGACGGCCTGCTCCATCACAGCGGGGATGCCGGAGGATTCGACCGCGAGATCAACGCCCTGCGGCACGATCTTCTTGATCTCGGCCAGTACGTCGCCGGATGCATCGATGACATGGGTTGCGCCATAGAGCTGGGCGAGCGCCCGGCGCGTCGGGTTGGGATCGATGCCGATCACCGGCATCGCGCCGGCGAGTGCCGCTGCCATCAGCGCGTTGAGGCCGATGCCGCCGGTGCCGAACACGGCGACCGCGTCGCCCGGCTGCACCTTCAGCACGTTGTAGACCGCGCCCATGCCGGTGGGCGCGGCGCAGCCGAGCAGCACCGCGACATCCATCGGCAGGTCCGGCGGCAGCAGGGTCAGGCGGTTCTCGCTGACGACCGCATGGCGCTGAAAGGTGGTGACGCCGCCGGCGTTGACCTTCTTGCCATCCCAGTCATAGACGGCGCCGCCGGCCTCGATGCCCGAGCCCTTGATCCAGGACAGCACGACCTTGTCGCCGACCTTGACCTTGGTGACGGCGTGGCCCGCCTCGATCACCGTGCCGGTGCCCTCATGGCCGAGGCAGTGCGGCACCCATTTGTCTTCGCCCTTGTCGCCGCGCCACTCCATCACCTGCGTGCCGCAGGCGCCGGAATAGGCGATCTCGACCAGGACCTGCCCCGGCTTCAAGGCCGGCGTCTCGATCTCGGCCAGGACGAGCGGCTGGCCGGTCTGGACCAGGAGGGCAGCTTGGGTCTTCATGTGATGTCTCAGCTCAACGCGTGGATGATCTTGTCCGCGATCTGGTGGCCAGTCAGTCCCAGCACCTCGCGGGCATATTCCTGTTCGCCGGATTTCTTGAAGAAGGCGTCGGGCGTGCCGAAGCGCAGGAACTTCTGGTGCTTCGTCTCGGTATCGGCGAGCCATTCGGAGACGGCGGAGCCGAAGCCGCCGATCAGCGAATGCTCCTCGATGGTCGCGACCAGCTTGAAGCGGCTGAAGGCCTGCTTGAGCTTGTCCTCATCCAGCGGCTTCACGGTGTGGAAGCTCACGACCTCGGCGGAGATGCCCTTCTCCTTCAATCTGTGTGCGGCTTCAATGACTTCCGGCAGCATGTTGCCGGTCGAGAGCAGGCAGACGTCGGAGCCTTCCTCGATCGTGATCGCCTTGCCGATCTTGAAGTCCGCGATGGGGCCCTTGTGAACGACCGGCTCACCCTTCTTGCCCATGCGGATGTAGACCGGACGGTCCTGCTGCATGGCCGCGCGCAACGCGCCGCGCACCTCGAAGGCGTCGCCTGGGCAGATCACGACCATGTTCGGGATCGAGCGCAGGAACGAGATGTCCTCGCAGGCGTGATGGGTCGGCCCGAGGCCGGAATAGGAAAGGCCGGCGCCGACCGCGACGATCGTCACCGGGGCCTCGTGATAGCAGACGTCGGTGCGGATCTGCTCCAGGCAGCGCGTCGTCACGAACGGCGTGATGGTGTAGGCGACCGGGCGCAGGCCGTTCATGGCCATGCCGGCGGCGACGCCCATCATGTTGGCCTCGGCGACGCCGCAGTTGAAGAAGCGGCTGGGATGCTTGTCCTTGAACTTGTCGAACAGGCGGTTGCCGATGTCGCCCGAGAGCATGACGACGCGGCTGTCCTCGTTGCCGAGCTTGGTCAGTTCGTCAGCGAACGCATTTCTCATGACAGGCCGAGCTCCTTGAACGACTTGACGACTTCCTCAGCGGTCGGGGCGCGATAATGCCAGTTGTTGTCGTCCTCCATGAACGACACGCCCTTGCCCTTGACGGTGTGGGCGATCAGCGCCACCGGCTTGCCGGAGCCGTTCGGGATGTTCTGCATGGCTTCCGCCAGCGCGCCGACGTCATGGCCGTCTATCTCGTGCGCGTCCCAGCCGAAGGCGGCCCATTTGTCGCGCAGCGGCGCCAGCATCAGGGTCTCGTTGGAGCGCGCGGTCGCCTGCCACTTGTTGTAGTCGACGACGACACAGACGTTCTCGAGCTTCTGGGCGGCGGCGAACATCGCGGCCTCCCACACCGAGCCTTCGTTGTTCTCACCGTCCGACAGCAGCGCGAACACGCGATAATTTTCGCCCTTGATGCGCCCCGCAAGCGCCATGCCGCAGCCGAGCGGCAGGCCGTGGCCGAGCGAACCGGTGGCTGCCTCGACGCCGGGCAGCAGATTGGCCGGCGGATGTTCGGCAAGGCGCC
>JBARNF010000060.1:0-18537 GCA_049802835.1 Bradyrhizobium sp. | reverse complement strand
CGTTCCAAATAGCTACACGACGGCGCCGGGCGGCCGCGTCGAGCAGGACATGGAGCGAACCTGGAGCGACACGGTGGCGGCGCTGCGCGGGCTCGGTGCGGCGCTCCCAGACCTTGCCCGGCGCGTCGCCGCGATCGCCGTGACCGGGCAGGGCGACGGCACCTGGCTGATCGATGCCGATGGCCGTCCCGTCGCGCCCGCCTTGCTGTGGCTCGACTCGCGTGCAGCAGGCTTCGTCGAATCCTTCCGTGCCGGTGAGCGCAATGCCGCGCATTATCGGCGCACCGGATCGGGGCTCAATGCGTGCCAGCAGGGCCCGCAGCTGGCCTGGCTGCAGGCGCATGACGCTGACATGCTGGCGCGTGCCAGCACGGTGTTTCACTGCAAGGACTGGCTCTATTTCAAGCTGACGGGGCAGCGCGCCACCGATCCGTCGGAGGCGACGTTCTCGTGCGGCGATTTCCGCAAGCGCGGTTTCGACGGCGAAGCCGCGCGCCTGATCGGCATCGCCGATTCCGCGCGGCTGTTTCCGGATGTCGTCGACGGCGTCGCGACCACGCACGGCTTGTCCACAACGGCTGCGGCGGAGACGGGATTGCCGGCAGGCGTGCCGGTCTCGCTCGGCTATGTCGACGTGATCTGTAACGCGCTCGGCGGCGGACTTTACGACCCATCGCCCGACGTTGGCTGCACCATCATCGGCTCGACCGGGATGCATATGCGGTTGGTGACGGCAGCAGATGCGGTCAAGCTGAACGCAGAGGCGACCGGTTATACGATGCCGTTCCCGGTGCCCGGCCACTATGCGCAGATGCAATCCACCATGGCCGCGACCCTGAACATCGACTGGCTGCTCGATGTCGCCCGCGGCGTGCTCGCCATGGAAGGCATCGCACGGTCGCGCAATGAACTGATCAAGCGCCTGGACGAGCGTGTGCTCGAGGCAAAAGCGGGCGAGCTGCTGTATCATCCCTTCATCTCCGATGCCGGTGAGCGCGGCCCGTTCGTGTCGCATGAGGCCGCTGCGCAGCTGATCGGCTTGCGCACCCGTCACGGCTATTGGGATCTGATGCGAGCGGTGATGGAGGGACTGGCGTTCGCCGCGCGTGACTGCTACGCGGCGATGGGATCGCTGCCTGCGGAGATCCGCCTGACCGGAGGCGCGGCACGGAGCCGTGCGCTGGGTACCATTCTCGGCGCCGCCGTCGGCAGCACAATTCGCGTTTGCCGTCGCGAGGAGGCCGGGGCGTCGGGCGCTGCAATGATCGCGGCGGTCGCGACCGGGCTGTACCCGGATATGATGAGCTGCGCGGAGGATTGGGTGAGACCGTATCTGGATGTGCCGCAAGCGCCTGATGCGGCGCTGGTCGAACGCTACGAGCGAATGTTTCCGGCCTATGTCGAAGCCCGCCTGGCGGCACGCCCCATCTGGAAGCAACTCGCGGCTCAGCGCGCAGGTGCAGGCCATGTCTAGCAACTCGTCTCACTCCATCGCCATCATCGGCGACCGTTTCATGCTGCCCTCGGTGTTTGCCGAGCGCATCACCGCCATCTGCGGCGACGGCGTCGATATCCGGTTGCTCGAGCAGCCCTGGCCGGATGAGCCGATGGAGCACGGCTATGCCGGCTCCAAGCTCGACGGCCTGAAGGAGTTCATGGGTGACCCGGACGCTTTGGCGGAGTTCATCGGCGCCGCGCCGCTGCTGGTGACGCATCTGGCGCCGATCTCGCGCGCGATGCTGCAGCGGCTGCCGAGCCTCAAATTCGTCGCGGTGTCGCGCGGCGGGCCGGTCAATGTCGACATGCAGGCGGCGCGCGATCACGGCGTGCTGGTGGTCAACACGCCCGGGCGCAATGCCAGCGCGGTCGCCGAGTTCACCATCGGCGCGATGCTTGCGGAAACCAGACTGATCCGCAGCGGTCATGAATCGATGCGCGCAGGCGAATGGCGCGGCGATCTCTACCGCGCCGACCGCACCGGGCGCGAGCTCGGCGAAATGACCGTCGGCATCGTCGGCTACGGCGCGATCGGCACCCGCGTGGTGAAACTGTTGAAGGCGTTCGGCTGCAGGATCCTGGTGACCGACCCTTACGTTCAGCTCAGTGCCCAGGACCGCAACGACGGCGTCGAGCATGTCGCGCTGGCGGATCTGCTGGCGCGTGCCGATGTCATCAGCCTGCATGCCCGGGTGACTGCGGAGACCACCGGCTTCATCGATCGCGACGCGCTTGCGCTGATCAAGCCGGGCGCGATCCTGATCAATACGGCGCGCGGCCCGCTGGTCGACTATCACGCGCTTCATGAGGCGCTCAGCTCACAGCGGCTCGCCGGTGCAATGCTCGACACCTATGCGGTCGAGCCGGTGCCGCCGGACTGGCCGCTGTTGCAGCTTCCGAACGTCACGCTGACGCCGCACATCGCCGGCGCCTCCGTGCGCACCGTCACCTTTGCCGCCGACCAGGCGGCCGAAGAGGTTCGCCGCTATCTCGCCGGCGAGCCGCCGCTCAATCCCTGTTAAGACGAAAGGTATCCGAAATGACCCGCGAGGAACGACTGATACGCGAGAACATCATCGCCAAGTGCCGATGGATGAATGCATCGGGTCTGAACCAGGGCACGTCGGGCAACATCTCCGCCCGCTACAAGGACAGGATGCTGATCACGCCGTCGGCGACGCCTTATGATGCAATGAAGCCCGAGATGATCGCATCGATGCCGCTCGATGGCGAATACGGTTCCTGGGAGGGGCCGTTGAAGCCTTCGACCGAATGGCGGTTTCACCTCGACATCATGCGCGGGCGTCCCGATGTCGGTGGCGTCGTGCACACCCACTCGACCTACGCCACCGTGCTCGCCATCGCGCGCAAGTCGATCCCGGCCTGCCACTACATGATCGCAGCCTTCGGCGGTCACGACATCCGCTGCGCCGGCTATGCGCGCTATGGCACGGCTGAATTGTCCGAGCTCGCGCTCGCCGCGCTGGAAGGGCGCAATGGCTGCCTGCTCGCCAATCACGGTATGATCGCGGTCGGCGCCAATCTCGACAAGGCGATGTGGCTCGCGGTCGAGCTCGAGACCATTGCCCGTCAATATTATCTCTCGTTGGCGCTCGGCCAGCCGCACATCTTGACCGAGACTGAGATCGCCGAGACGGCGCAGGGATTTTCCACGTACGGGCTGCAGCCGCCCAAGGAGAAGCCCGCGAAGCCCGTCAAGGCGGCAACGAAGGCACGCGCCGCCGCACACAGCAAGCCTGAGAAGAAGCGCAGCAGCAAGCGATGAATGCGACGGTCTCACGCAGCGGAACCGATTACGGCTTGTTGGACCTCGCCGTGATCGGCGGCGGCATCAATGGCGCTGGTATCGCCCGTGATGCCGCCGGCCGCGGCCTGAAGGTGCTGTTGTGCGAGAAGGACGATTTCGCTGAGGGCACCTCGTCGCGCTCGGGCAAGCTGATCCATGGCGGCCTGCGCTATCTGGAATATTACGAGTTTCGCCTGGTGCGCGAAGCGCTGATCGAGCGCGAGGTTCTGCTCGCCTCGGCGCCGCACATCATCTGGCCGATGCGCTTCGTGCTGCCGCATTCGCCGGAGCAGCGGCCCGCGTGGCTGGTGCGCACCGGGCTGTTTCTCTACGACCATCTCGGCGGCCGCAAGCAGCTGCCGGCGAGCCGCGCCGTCGATCTCGCGCATGAGCCGGAAGGCGCGCCGCTGCGCCCCGAATTCCGACTTGGCTTCGAATATTCGGATTGCTGGGTCGACGATGCCCGGCTGGTGATCCTCAATCTCGTCGATGCCGCGCGCAAGGGCGCGACGATCCTGCCGCGCACCCGCGCCATCAGCGCTCGGCGTGAGAATGGCGCCTGGCGACTGGAGATGCGCAACGGAAGAGGCGAGCTGCAGATCGTCCGCGCCCGGGCGCTGGTGAACGCTGCCGGCCCCTGGGTGCAGGACGTTGTGCAAGGCGTCGCCGGCCTCAACTCCGCGCACAGCGTGCGGCTGGTGAAGGGCAGCCATCTCGTGGTGCCGAAGTTCTGGAGCGGGTCGCAGGCCTATCTGCTGCAGAACATCGACCGCCGCGTCATCTTCGTCAACCCTTACGAGACCGATCTCGCTTTGATCGGCACCACCGATATCGTGCATGATGGCCGCGCGGAGGACGTCGCGATCGACGACGGCGAGATCGGCTATCTGCTGGCCGTGCTCGATCGCTATTTCCGGGCCGCGCCGGGCAAGGCCGACAT
The DNA here is from genome assembly GCA_049802835.1 of Bradyrhizobium sp. Classification (GTDB taxonomy): domain Bacteria; phylum Pseudomonadota; class Alphaproteobacteria; order Rhizobiales; family Xanthobacteraceae; genus Bradyrhizobium. The sequence goes on along the minus strand of JBARNF010000060.1, from coordinate 14,293 downwards.
CATCCATGCCTTCTCCGGCGTGCGGCCGCTCTACGACGACAATGCCGACAATCCGTCCGCCGTGACGCGCGACTACGTGTTCGAGGTTCATGGCACGGCGGATCAGCCGCCGCTGCTGTCGATCTTCGGCGGCAAGATCACGACATTCCGCCGGCTGGCCGAGCAGGCGCTGCAGCGCCTTGCGCCATGGTTTCCGCAGATGGCGCCGGCGTGGACGGCAGGAGCCTGTCTTCCGGGCGGCGACCTCGGCTCGTCGTTCGAGCAGTTCGGTCTCGATCTCGCCGGCGAGTATCCGGGATTGCCGCGCGAGGCGGTCAAGCACTATGCGCGGCTCTACGGCACCTGCGCGCGCGACCTGCTCGGGCCGGCGCGCAGTGCGGATGATCTCGGCCGCCATTTCGGTGGGACCTTCTACGAGCGCGAGCTCGCCTATCTGCGCGCGCATGAGTGGGCTGCGACTGCAGCCGATGTCCTGGACCGGCGCACGAAGCACGGCCTGCGTCTGACTCGCGCCGAGCGCGAGGCGTTCGAGCACCAGCTCTGATCGACTTGTCTGTTGAGGACCGTCGGCCGACCTGCTGCGGCGAATGCCGGCAATCTGTCGTCATGCGAAAGGCAGCAAGAAGATTCGGTTCCGCCCGTCCCGCTCAGCTCGACATGATCGCGTCACACCGGCGGCCCCACTCCTGATGGATATCACGGTCAAAGCTGACGATCGCAGCAGTTCGCCATCGGGATCGACGCACAAGGCAAAGCTGTGCGCAGGAGCGCTGCAAAATTCGGCCTCAGTCGCAACACCGGAAGTTCGAACTGCGATTGCGCGACCGGTGGAGCAAGTCACCGGCATGTCGCACCTTAAAGCGATTCCAACGGAGTCTCGTCGAATTGGTTTGATGCAGCAGGAGGTGATCAGCATGATGCGGGTCTCGCTGATGCAGGTCTTGCTCGTTTCGAGAGACGAAGTCCTCGTCGTGCGACATATGATCGTCTTATCAGTCGTACGAAAATCGGTCGTGCGAAAAGCATAATCTGAAAGTCATGCACTCATCGTCCGCGCTCTTTGTTTCTGTTTGGGTCGTTCCGGATTGGTCGGGTTTTGATCGGCGCAGCCGAATCCGCTCGGAACGGCCGCGACATCGGCATCAAACATAAGCTGTCCGGTGCCGTTGCGCGCGCGTCGAAATTGGGGTGAAGCATGGTGAGTTCGAGTGCAACGCGGCTGTGGGTCCAGATTCACACCTGGACGTCGCTGATCAGCATGATCTTCCTGCTGATGCTGTGTCTGACCGGGCTTCCGCTGATCTTCCATGACGAGATCGATCATCTTCTCGAGGACGAGATCTCCGCGCCGGCCATGCCGCCGGACACGCCCGTTCTGCCGATCGACCGTCTGATCGCATCGGCCAAGAAGCAGCTGCCTGAGCACCACGCGCTGTTCGTGACCTTCAAGCAGGCCGAGCCGCTCGTCGTGGTCGCGATGTCGCCGACAGCCATTCCAGTGCCCGGCCAGTTCCATCGTCTGACCGTGGACGCGCGTACGGGCACGGTTCTCGGCGAGGAGGCGCCGCATCAGGACGTCATGGACGTGATCCTGCGGATCCACAGAGACATGTTCACCGGTCTGCCCGGCGAGCTCTTTCTCGGCTTGATGGGACTGGTGTTCGCCGCCTCGATTGTCTCGGGTATCGTCGTCTACTGGCCGTTCATGCGGCGCCTGCAGTTCGGCACGGTCCGGGATCGCTCGGCGCGACTCAAATGGCTCGACCTGCACAATCTGCTCGGCATCGTCACGGTAAGCTGGGGGCTCGCGGTCGGCTTGACCGGCACCATCAACACCCTCGCGGTTCCGCTGTTCGATCTCTGGCGCGCCCAGACCATGCCCGCGCTGCTCGCGCCCTATCAGGGCAAGCCGCTCGCGGAAGCAAAGTCGGTCGAGGCCGCCGTCGATGCGGTCCGCACGAGGTCTCCGGATCGGCTGGTGACATCCGTGACCATGCCGACGACGACGCGGTTCGGCAGCCCGCAGCATGTGATGGTCTGGACCAAGGGCCGGACACCGTTCACCGCGCGCATGTTCAAGCCCGTCCTGGTCGACGCCCAGGACAGCACCAAGATGGTGGCGCCCGAGCTCGCCTGGTATCTGACCGCGCTGCAGCTGTCGCGGCCGCTGCACTTCGGTGACTATGGCGGTTTGCCGCTGAAGATCATCTGGGCGTTGCTCGACGTGATCACGATCGTCGTGCTGGGGAGCGGTCTCTATCTGTGGGTCGCGAAGCGATGGGGTAGCAGGCGGAAAGTCCCCGGTGCCGTCGCATCGGCCGCGCCGGTCACGGTGTCGCCATGAGCTCATCCGCCGCATCGGCCCCGCCGTCCGCCCGCCTTGCGCAACTCTCGGCTTGGCAGGTGTTTCGTGCGCCGCTGCTGATCGGCCTCGTCGCCGCAGCCGGGCTGGCGTTCGGGTTGTTCGGTGACGGCGTCTGGGACGGCCTGTGCTGGCTCGGGCTTTCCGTTCCGGTCCTGCTGTCGCTGCTCCATGGCGTGAGATGGAATCCCGGCTTGAAGGCCCCGCCGCGGGACGCCCTGGCCGAAACACGCGACTCCCGGAGGCTGGGCGTCTCTGGTTCGCGCAAGCAGGCGTCACCTTAGCCATTTTGAGAGTTGAACTATTGGACTGCAATCCGGCCGGCTGCGCGCTCGCGCCATGCCGCCGCTCCGCCGATTGACCAGCCGGCGGCTCTGACGGACCCTATCTCTCGATCGGTCATGCTTCCCCTTGCGAATGGGCGTGGTCGCGGCGTGTCGGCCGCGCGAATTCGATTCGCCGGGCGAGGGGATGAAAATGGCCTCGATCCGGGCGGGAGCTGATCGCTGCGCGCGAAACAATCAGATACATAAGTCGTCGTGCCGTCTCCGATCTGCGCATTGCCCGGCAGATGTGTGGCGCATTGAAAGCAAAGATTGATTCAAAAGTGGCGGTGTGATTAGTTCTCATCGTAAGATTGATTAATGCGATCGTGATAGTTCGAGATGGCCGTCCGTCATGAGTTTCACTAGCTGACACGAGCGACTCGGATCGAATGCGTAACGTCTTAATGATACTACGCAGCGTGCGCTTCTTTGGAAAGCTTCGAAGAAGCTGCAAGGAAGAATTCTCGCAATAACGACAATCTGTTGGACGAACTACGTCGACGAAGATGTCGCTCGTTAGACGAGTTCTACGCAGCACGACGCCATCCTCAAATACCTGTGTGTTAGGAGCACCGACGGACCAAGTTGGAACTTGGAATGATCGGGGTGTCAGGATGGGTTTTCGCGTTACGGATAAAGACGTCGGGTTGACGATTTCGTTGGGTCTTGTGAGCTCGTTGGCGCTCACGCTGAATGTTGGAGGCGTTCAGCAGGCATTCGCCCAGACCAAGCTTCCCGACGTGACGGTCGAAGCGCCGAAGCCGAAAGTCCGACAAAGCGGCCAGAAGACCCAGGCGACGGCGACGCGGAACGTGCAGCGACGGGTTGCCACGCGAAATCTGCCCCCCAGAGCCCCGGTCCCTTACGTGACGCCATCGACGGGAACGATCGGCGCGCCGCCGTCGCCCTATGCCGGCGGGCAAGTCGCGAGCGGCGGCGGTCTCGGACTGCTCGGCAATCGCGGCGTAATGAACACGCCCTTCAACCAGACGAGCTTCACGTCGCAGCTGATCCAGAACCAGCAGGCGCGCACGATCCGCGACGTCTTGATCAATGATCCCTCGGTGCGCACGGTCCAGGCGGCCGGCGGCGGCGCCGACAGCCTCTTCATCCGCGGCTTCCAGTATGACAGCGGCGACTACGCCTTGAACGGGCTGGCGGGCATTGCCCCATACTATTCGACGGCTGCGAACTTCATCGAGCGGGTCGAGCTGCTGAAAGGCCCTGGCGCTCTTCTCAACGGCATGACGGTGGGCGGCACCGGCGCATCGAGCGGCGGCGCCGTTGGCGGCAGCGTCAATCTCATTACGAAGCACGCGCCGGAGACGGACATCACGCAACTGACGACGACCTACGTCTCGAAGTCGCAATTCGGCGAGCAGATGGACGTCGGCCGCCGTTTTGGCGACCATAAGGAGTGGGGCGTTCGCTTCAATGGAGGCTATTCAAACGGTGATACGCCGTGGAACCGGCAGCACGATGAGCTCGGCAATGCCCATCTCGCCGTCGACTATCACGGCGAGAACGTCCGTATCGATGCCGATGTCGGGTATCAGGCCGATAATCTGACGCCGCCGCTGCGGTTCTTCGGCGTCGGTGCCTTGACAAAAATTCCGGATCCGCCGGCTGCTGGAACCAACTTCCAGGTGCCATGGGCGTATTACGTGCCGACGGACTTCTATTCGACCGTGAAGGGTGAGGTCGATCTGAACGACAAGATTACTGCCTATGCGGGGTTTGGGTATCACGACAGCAACATCAACTACCGATATCCGTCGCCGGTCCTCAACTCGAATTCGGGCCTGATCGTCGTGCCGAACCCGGGAACGGGAAGTGAGACATTCGAAACGCTGGCCGGCGAGGCGGGCCTTCGATTCTCCGCCGATACTGGTCCCGTCAATCATGCGGTCAACGTCGGCTACTCGATCACCGATCGGACCTACGGTCAGCATCTGGTGACCGGTAAGGCCGTGTCATGGAACCTCTACGCAGAGCCGACCAATGTCGCAATGCCAGACTTTACGAATCTTGCGGCCAACCAGATCGTCGGCGCCAATCTCTGGAGCGTCGGCGTTTCCGACACGATGTCCATCCTCAACAAGCGCATTCAGCTGACGGTCGGCGCGCGCAGGCAGACGGCAGGGACGGAGGTCACGAATCTTCTGACACCCTCGGCCAGCCGGCCTTTTGCGGATACCTCGGTGTGGACGCCTGCCTATGCGCTCCTCATCAAGCCCATCGAGCATGTCTCGCTCTACGCCAACTACATCGAGGGTCTGCAGACGCCGGTCGTCGTCGGCTCCGGCTTTACCAACACCGGCGCCGTCTTTCCGCCCGGGCAAACCAAGCAGGTCGAGACCGGCATCAAGGTCGATTTCGGCCGCATCACGACCACCGTCAGCGCGTTCGATATTTCCAAGCCCAGCGTCGTCACGACTGGCACAGGGACGCAGCTTACGCAGGTGCTGAACGGTCTACAGCGCAACACGGGCGCCGAGTTCAACGTGTTCGGCGAGGTGACGCCGACGCTTCGGCTGCTCGGAGGCGTCGCTTATATTCATGGCGTGCAGGAGAAGACCTCCGGAGGCGCCACGGACGGCAAGCGCGCCGTCGGTGTGCCTGAGCTTACCGTGAATCTCGGCGCCGAGTGGGATACACCGTTCATGAGGGACCTGACCCTGACCGGGCGTGTCGTGTACACCGGTGCGCAATATGTCGACACCGCCAACAAGCTCTCGCTGCCTGACTGGACACGGGTCGACCTGGGAGCCCGCTACACGTTCACCTCGCCCTGGAACGGCAAGCCCATCGTGCTGCGAGCCAGCGTCGAGAACGTTTTCAACAAAGCCTATTGGGCGTCTGCCTATAGCGGCGTGATCACCTTGGGCGCGCCCCGCACCTATCTGGTGTCGACAACCTTCAACTTCTGAGGCGTCGAATTCGGTTGGCGACGATGAGGCCGCCGCACGGCCATTGTGCGGCGGCCTTGTTAGTTGGATCGGCGCAGGCGGAATTTGCTTCAATGCAATGAAAATTGCCGGTCCTGCGGCTCATATATCGATTGCAATTGGTGCAGCGCGCGAACTGTTCAGCGGCGGCAAGGCGGTTTGATCGATAAATCACCCGCTTGGAGCGATGCATCCTCATGTTGAAATGTCACGGGTGCGTCACCTTGGAGGGATTAAAAACTTTGAACGGCGGTATCACTTTGACTGTCATTATCAACTGCACTACTCGTAGTCCATCGCTCATCGCCGTCGCTTGTTAGTAGGAGTAGCCGGGCATGATGGTCTTCGACAGAGATGACGTCACCTTCACCGTCGTCGTGAATCACGAAGAGCAATATTCCATTTGGCCGACGTTCAAGGACATCCCCAGCGGGTGGACTGCCGTTGGCGTGACCGGAACCAAGAAGGAGTGCCTGGACCATATCGAGCAGGTGTGGACCGACATGCGGCCGCTCTCGCTGCGGAAGTTCATGCAGGACAGCTCGCCCGCATCGGCCGAATCCTGACGCGAAGGGGACCGGCTGCAATGCGCCTCATCTGTTTGCCCTATGCCGGCGGCAGCGCCATGATCTATGCGCGCTGGAAGAGAAGCGTGCCGTCCTGGATCGATATCGTTCCTCTGGAGTGGCCCGGGCGCGGCGCGCGGATGGACGAGCCGTTGCACATGGATCCGGCTGCGTTGGCCGACCAGCTTGCGGCCGAACTGGTCGGTGCATCGCTGGCCGCGCCCTATGTCCTGTTCGGACACAGCCTCGGTGGCCTGATCGCCTTCGAGGTCGCGCACAGGCTGCTCGCGCTCGGCGCACCGCCGCCGCAGCTGCTGCTGGTGTCCGGAACGGAGGCGCCGGCGGTGCGGGATGGCAGCCGATGGCGAGAGCCCCTCAGCGACGACGCCCTGCGCGACGAGCTTCTGATGCTGAACGGGACGCCGCGAGAGGCGCTGGAAAGTGTCGAGATCATGCGCAGCGCGTTGCCGGTTTTGCGGGCCGATTTCCTGATGTGCGGCAACTACGTCTATCGTCGACGGCAGCCCTTGCCCTGTCCCGTTCACGTGCTCGGCGGAGATCTGGACGACACGCGTCCGGAGGCGTTGCAGGCGTGGCGGACCGAGACCTCCGCAGCATTTGAGCTCGACATGCTGCCGGGGGACCACTTCTTCATTCACACCAGACAGGCCGATCTGTTGAACCTCATCGCCACATTGCTGGCGCGCCAGGCGCGGCCGCATCTCGCTGCCGCCTGCGCTGGGCCTTGAGCGTCGCACCTTGAATGCGGACCCAGCCTGGAAGAGTGGCTGGCGACGACACTTTGATGCTGAACGGACGGGAAGCGAGGAAACATCGTGTTTGCAACACAACTCAAGATAGAAGAAGAGTCTCTGCCATTCCTTCTGCGGGCCAGCCGCAAGCAGGAGCCGCTGACCGAAGCCGTCAGCGAGGTCCGCGGCATGATCGAGCGCCAGCTCTACGCCTGCGGCGGAATTCTGTTTCGTGACTTCCGTCTCGATGGCGCCGATTCATTCAGGAGCTTCGCCGCCGGCTTCGGCCATCCGCTGCTTGCTTACGAATTCGGTTCGACGCCACGTACGCAGGTCAGCTCCGGCGTCTACACGTCGACCGAATATCCGCCGCACCAGAGCATTCCGCTGCACAACGAGCAGGCCTATACGCGCGACTGGCCGATGAGGATCTGGTTCTACTGCGAGCAGCCTGCCCAGCAGGGCGGCGAGACGCCCATCGCCGACAGCAGGCTCATCCACCGCGACATGCCCGCCACGATTCGCAATCGGTTCGCCGAGAAGGGCGTGATGTATGTCCGCAACTATGGCAGCGGTCTCGACGTCGACTGGCGGCAGGTGTTCGGTACCGAGTCGAAGGCCGAGGTTGAAGCCTATTGCGCGGCCCATTCGATCAGCTGCGAATGGAAGGATGGTGACGAGCTGCGGACGCGGCAGGTCTGTCAGGGCACCGCGGTGCATCCGGTCACCGGGGACGTCGTGTGGTTCAACCAGGCGCATCTCTTTCATGTCTCCAGCCTTGCGCCGGACGTGCGGGAAAGCCTGCTCGATATCGTCGGCGATCCGCTCGAGTTGCCGCGTAACGCCTTCTATGGCGACGGTTCGCCGATCGACGACGAGACGCTGACGACGGTGCGCGGTGTGCTCGAACGGCACAAGATCGTCTTTCCCTGGCAGGCGGGTGACGTCGTGATGCTGGACAACATGCTGACGGCGCATGCACGCGAGCCGTTCAAGGGACCGCGCAGGGTGATCGTCGCGATGGCGCAAGCGCATCGCCTGAACTGAACCCGCGCCATCCGATCCGCTTGATCGAACGCCACGCCGTTATTGGACCCCGGAAGATGCCGACAGAAACTCTCGTCGAACGACTCCGCGAGCATGCCGCCCTGCGTGCCGATCATCCGGCACTGCGCTTCATCGAAGGCGATGATGTCGTCGAAGAACTGACCTTCGCCGAGCTGGATCGGCGCATTCGCGCGCTGGCGGCTCATCTGCAGGAACTAGCGGGCGCGGGCGAACGTGCCGTCATCCTGCTGCCGAGCGGGCCCGACTATGCCGTGGCGTTCTATGCGTGCCTCTATGCCGGTATCATCGCGGTGCCTGCGTATCCTCATGAGAGCGGCAAGCAGCGCTACAGCAACCGGCTCGAAGGCATCCTGCGCGATGCGGCGCCGCGAATCATCCTGACCCAGACGCGGCTTCGTGACGGCGTCGCGGCTTCTCTCGGCGAGACCGCCGCGCATGTTCTCGCCGTCGACGCCTTGCCGGTCGATGCCGCAGCCGTCTGGCGTGAGACGGACTTGAAGGGCGATGCGATCGCGTTTCTTCAATATACGTCGGGTTCGACGTCGCAGCCGAAGGGGGTTTGCGTCACCCATCGAAATCTGGTCGCCAACGAGATCGCGATCGAGGCGGCGATCGGCGGGACCAGGGACGACGTTTTCGTGAGCTGGCTGCCGCTCTACCACGACATGGGACTGATGGGCGGATTGCTGAATCCGCTGTTCACGGGCTTCACGGCGGTGTTGATGTCGCCGCGCAATTTCCTCGAGCAGCCGCGGCGCTGGCTCGACGCGATCCATCGCCACGGCGGCACATGCAGCGGAGGGCCTGATTTTGCATTCGCGCTGTGCGCGGATCGCATCTCGGACGAAGCCATCGGGCGCCTCGACCTGAGCCGATGGCGGTTTGCCTTCTCCGGCTCGGAGTTCGTCCGCCGCGCAACGCTCGACCGTTTTGCGCAGCGCTTCCGGCCGGCCGGCTTCGACTCTCGTGCGCTCACGCCGTGCTACGGCCTTGCCGAGGCAACATTGCTGGTGACGGCGGACGATCGCGACAAACAAGCCGTCTGTCACACGCTCGATTCGGCCGCGCTCGCCAGCGGGCGAGCCGCTGATGCTGAAGAGGGCGCAGAGCTAATGGCGTGCGGGGCCGTGGCTGACGGCCACGCGGTGCGGATCATGAGACCGGACGCATCCTCCGAGGCGGCTGCGGACGAGGTCGGCGAGATCTGGGTCGCAGGTCCGAGTGTGGCGCCAGGCTATTGGAATAATGCGCAGGCGACTGAGCAGACGTTCGTCGAGCGAGATGGCACGCGCTGGCTGCGGACCGGAGACCTAGGCTTCGTCCGCGATGGCGTTCTGATCGTGACCGGCCGGCTCAAGGATCTGCTGATCGTTCGTGGCCAGAATATCTATCCATTCGACCTGGAGCAGGCGGTCGAGACGGAGGTGGGCTCGGTTCGGAAAGGGCGGGTCGCTGCCTTTCCGGTCGAGATCGATGGCGTTGAGGGCATCGGCGTCGCCGCGGAGTTCAGCAGGACGGTGCTGCGACGAACCCCGTCCGATGTGCTGATCAAGGCCATGAGCGACGCGGTAGTGGCGCAGACACAGGAATATCCGGCCGTCGTCGTGCTGCTCAATCCTCAGGGCATGCCGCTGACCACCAGCGGCAAGCTGCAGCGCTCGGCCTGCCGCGCCGGCTGGGCGCAGGGCACGCTCGACAGCTACGCGGTGTTCGAGCGGTCACGCCAGGTGCTGGCGACCGATCCGTCGCCGGCCTCCGAGGTCGTGACGGAGACCGAGCGCCGTCTCGCGCGGATCTGGCAGGACGTGCTGCGCGTCGCCACGGTTGGCCGCGATGATGATTTCTTCATGCTCGGTGGCAATTCGATCGCGGCCGCCCAGATTGCAGCGATGGTGCGCGATGGCTTCAGTGTCGAACTCGACCTTCGCAGCTTCTTCGACGCGCCTACGCTCGCTGCGCTGGCGGCTCATGTCGATGCAGCCAGCAACGGCGCGGAAGCATTGCCGCTGCTGCGGTCGGTACCGCCCGGCGCGCGCGAGCTGCTATCGCCCGCGCAGGAGCGGCTCTGGTTCCTCTGGAGCATGGATCCGGCCAGTACGGCCTACACGGTAGCCTGCGCCGTCGAGTTGGAAGGCCCCCTCGACCCGACGCTGCTGGTGCGGGCGCTGACCGGGGTCGTCGCTCGCCACGAGCCGCTGCGCACCACGTTCGCTGCGCAGGACGGCCGTGCCATGCAGGTGATCCATACGGACTTGGACATTCCTCTCGCCGTGGAGGATTTCCGGCGCCATTCCCTCGACGATGCGGCGCTGCGGGCGGCAGCGCGGACGCGCGACGAATTGGCGAGGCCGTTCGATCTCGTCCACGGCCCGTTGCTGCGCGCCGTGCTGATGCAACTTGCCGACGACCGGCACGAGCTGCTGCTATCGGCGCATCACATCGTCGTCGATGGCCTCTCGCTCGACGTGCTGCTCGCCGAGATTTCGACGCTCTATGACGGGCTCCGGCGCGGCGCAGTGACGCCTCCGCCGCCGCCGACCATCCAATATGCCGACTACGCGGCATGGCAGCGGGCCTGGCTCGCGAGCACCGAGGCCGAGCAGCAACTCGCGTATTGGCGCCGACGGCTCGGCGACACGCATGCACCCCTCGAGCTGCCGTTCGATCGGCCGCGGCCGCCCGTTCAGAGTTATCGCGGTGACACGATCCATGTCGAGATCGCGCCCGATCTGGCGCTGAAGCTGCGGGAGATCGCCAGGCAGCGGCGCGTCAGCCCGTTCATGCTGCTGCTCGCCGCCTATCAATTGCTGCTGTTTCGCTATTCTGGACAATCGGACCTGCGCATCGGCGTGCCCGTCGCCGGTCGCCGACAGGCCGAGCTCGCGTCCCTGATCGGCTGCTTCGTCAACACCCTGGTGCTGCGTGCCGACGCCACTGATGACATCAGCTTCGCCGACTTGCTGGAACAGGCGAAGGAAGAGGTCATCTCCGGACTTGCGCACCAGGATCTCCCGTTCGACCGTCTGGTCGATGCGCTGAAGCCGGCACGGTCCGGCGGCCATAATCCGCTGTTCCAGGTCAAGTTCAACTACATGGCCGCGCCGCGCGGCTTCACGGCGGCGGACGGTCTGCGCGCCAACGCCCGTATCATCGATCTCGCCGGGTCGCATTTCGATCTCGCGCTCGACGTCGTCGACGGCGCCGCGAGCATGACCGCGAGCCTCAATTACGCAACCGACCTGTTCGACGCGGCGACGGTCGAGCGTATCGGTATCCAGCTCGTCGAGTTCCTGCAGCAGATCGCCGATGGCGTCGACCGGCCGCTCGCCGATTTCACCCTCGCAGAAGACGTCCGCCAAGTCGTGGCGGAGGAGGCGACGGGCTTTGCCGTCACCGACATCCTCAGTCTGATCCGTGCCGCCTTCGCTGGCCGTGTTGATCAGGTCGCTCTGCGCCAGGGACATGTCGAAGTCAGCGTTGGCGAGCTCGAGCGGTGGTCTGATCGCATCGCGAGCACGCTCGCCGCTGCCGGCGTCGGGCGTGAAACGCCGGTGGCGCTGTGGATCGAGCGCTCGCCGGCGTTCGTCGCGGCGCTGCTCGGCGTGTTGAAGGCGGGCGGCGCCTATGTGCCGCTCGATCCGGCATGGCCGGTCGCGCGCGTGAATCATGTCCTGCGCGACGGCGGTATCGGCACGCTGATCGCGACCGGCGACCGGCTGGCTGCAGCTGACGCGCTGGATTGTCTGGTGCTCGATGCGGAGGGACACGTCGACGTCTCTTCCAACGTGTTCGTTCCCTGTGCGCCACATCCGGCGCAGACCGCCTACATCATCTACACGTCGGGCTCGACCGGTACGCCCAAGGGCGTCGCCGTCTCGCACGGAGCCTTGGCGAACTACGTGCAGGCGGTGCTCTCGCGGCTGCGGCCGAAGACAGGCGCCAGCATGGCGATGGTTTCGACGGTCGCGGCCGATCTCGGCCACACCGTGCTGTTTGGCGCGCTCGCCAGCGGCGCAATCTTGAACCTTTTTGCGCCGGATGCGGCGTTTGATGCGGATGCCTTCGCGCAAGCGATGCGCGAGGGTGAGGTCGGCATCCTCAAGATCGTGCCGAGCCATCTGCGCGGTCTCCTGCGGGCGCGGCGCTCGGCCGACATGCTGCCGCGTGACGTGCTGGTGCTCGGCGGTGAGCTCTGCGATCCTGCCTTGATCGAGGACGTCCGGCAGTTGCGTCCGCAATGCCGGATCATCAATCATTACGGTCCGACCGAGACGACGGTAGGTGTTGCGACCCACGAGTGCACGCAAGCCCCAGGCGGCGGTGCAGTTCCGGTCGGGCGGCCCTTGGCGAACCTGCGCGCCTATGTGCTCGATGACGCGTTGAACGTGGTGCCGCGCGGGGTCGCCGGCGAGCTCTATCTCGGCGGCGCCGGACTGGCGCGTGGCTATCGCGGCGCTCCCGGCCAGACCGCCGAGCGCTTCGTCCCTGATCCGTTTGGGCCGGCCGGGGAGCGCCTCTACCGCACCGGCGACCGCGTGCGCTGCGATCAGGCAGGGCGGATCGTTTTCCTGGGCCGGCGCGATGATCAGGTCAAGCTGCGCGGCTACCGCGTCGAGCCGGCCGAGATTGCGCGTCTGATCACCTCGCTGGATGGCATTGCCGATGCAGCCGTCGTCGTGCGGGCGATCGATGGGGAGCAGGAGCGCCAGGAACTGGTGGCCTATGTCGTCGCCGCGGCGAGCGCGGCGCCGCAGCCGGATGGATTGCGTCCGCAACTCGCCGCGCTGCTGCCGGACTACATGGTGCCGTCGCGCATCATCATGCTCGACCGGCTTCCGCTGACGGCGAACGGCAAGCTCGACCGGACCGCGCTTCCTGAACCGGCTGACGAGATCGTCGTTGCCTATGCCGCTCCTCTCGGAGAGGTGGAGCAAGCGATCGCCGCGGTCTGGCGGGATGTGCTCGGCCGCGAGCAGATCGGCCGCGACGACAATTTCTTTGAGCTTGGCGGCGACTCCATTCTCAGCCTCCAGATCATCGCGCGGCTGCGCAAGCGCGGCCTGGTCCTGACGCCGAAGCAGATATTCGCGCAGCAGACCATCGCGGCGCTGGCCGGCGTGGTTGCGATCAAGCCCGCTGCTGCCGCAACGCCGGCCGCCGTGCCGGCAAACCCCGAAGCGACGTCCGGGACTGGAGTGCTGCTGCCGGTTCAATTGCGTTTCTTCGCCGAGACGATCACCAACCGCGATCACTTCAACCAATCGGTGCTGCTGGTGCCGCGGGAACGTCTCGACTGGAGCGTGCTGCAGCGTGCACTTGCCGCCGTCGTGATGCATCACGACGCGCTCCGCATGATGTATCGTCAGGTTGGGGATGCGTGGCAGGCACTGCCGTCCGATCTCCCGCTACCGTCGGACCTGCTTTGGGTTCGCAGTGGGGTCCGGCAAGACGACATCAGCGCAAGCGCTTCAGCGGCCCAGGCGAGCCTGTCGCTGGTGTCGGGGGTTTTGCTGCGCGCGGTCGGCTTTGACCTCATCGACGGCAGCCAACGCCTGCTGATCGCCATCCACCACCTCGCTGTCGACGGCGTGTCCTGGCGCATTCTCCTCGAAGAGACGGCCTTGGCTTGCGAGCAGCTCTCCGGCGGAGCTGCGGCTGTCGTCTTGCCACCGAAGAGCGAGACGCCGTCATCGTGGGCGCAGCGGCTGAGCGCGCATGCAACGTCCGATCGGCTGGCTGCCGAGATGCCGTTCTGGCTCGCGTCGTCCGGCGGCAGCGATCTGCCGTGCGATGATGATCATGGCGGCATCGATGTCGAAGCCGAGGCCGAGGAGGTGGTGCTCCGCGTCAATGCCGAACTGACCGAGCGACTGCTCGAGACCGCGCCCGTCGCCTACCGGACGCAAGTCAACGATCTGCTGCTCGCCGCGCTTTCGCGCGCGGTCTGGAGCTGGAGCGGACGCGAGAACGTCGTGATCGAGCTCGAAGGCCACGGCCGCGAGGACATCTTTCCCGACGCCGACATCACACGGACGGTGGGCTGGTTCACGAGTGCCTTCCCGGCTCGGCTCGACGGCGGTGCCGACGCCGACGGTACGCTCATCAAGCGCGTCAATGAGGCGCTGCGGGCCGTGCCGGACCACGGTCTTGGCTATGGCGTCCTGCGTTATCTCGGTGCGTCGGAGCATCGTGAAGCCCTGTCGCAGCTGCCCAGCCCGCGCATCATCTTCAACTATCTCGGTCGTTTCGATGGGCAGCTCGGTGCCAAGGC
>JBARNF010000059.1:0-2246 GCA_049802835.1 Bradyrhizobium sp. | reverse complement strand
ACAGGCGGCACCACTGGCAATGGCGGCACGACGGCCAACAACGGCAGCACCGGCGCCGACCACAGCCATCACCACGACCACAGCTCTCACGGCAGTCACTCGGCGGCAGCCGCTGCGACCGGTCCGGACATGTCGCATCAACACGCGCTGCATCACATGTGGGCGTGAGGCGGCAGGACGGAGCAACCGATCCTGGTTGCGACGACAGTGTTCCGGGAGCGCCACGACGAGGGTTCAACTCGATTGGCGCTCCCGAGCTTCAGGATACGACCACACCGGCGGTGAGAAATGGAGATCGAGAAAGGAGGTTCCGAGCAGCACGAATGCACGATCCGGTCCTGCCCGACTGAGCCCTCGACGTTGGAACTTTTCCAAGGAGAGCCCGGGAGGTCGTCGTAAGATCAGGGCAACTTCTTGTCTGGAGCGTGCGTCGATACGTCACCCGCGGAGAATGTTGCAGGGATGCCACGACAGAAATCAAAGAGTTAGAATGCTTCTACGCGCAGCCGTGACCCGGCTGCGACACCGTGCGCGTGCCCGAACAACATCATATTTGGGGACGCTGCGGCGCTTCTTTTGGCCCCATTAGAGCAAATAATTCCCAAGTGTTCTGAGGCTGCGACATTTCGCCCGTCCATCAAGGCGAGTGGGAGGTCGTGACCGGATCAACGCCCGCGTGCTGCCACTACGCCAAGCAGCTGACGCCGGGTTGAAACTTGGGGAGAATGATCAATGGCAGCCAATACCTTCAACCCGACGGCGCTGGCGAATGGCACGTCCAATCTGCTTGTCCGCGCATCGGCACTCAACCAGTCGACCGACCTCTTGCAGGCCGGCGTCGTCTTCAACGACGCCACTCGCATCTCGATCGGCCTGTTCTCGACGCCGCAGAACAGCGGCAACTCCAACCCGTTCCTCGGCAGCTACACCACCGACCTGCATGCCGTGCAGAGCGACATCAACGCGATGCTGGCCAATCCCGGCCAGGTCACGGTCGGCGGCAAGGCCTTCACGCTCAACGCGACCGACACCGCGGTGCTTACCCAGGTTTCGACCGAGCTCACGACGCTGATCAACGCAGCGCCGAACACGGCCAATCCGGCGACGCTCGCCGAGGCCGACCAGACCATCCACAACGTGCAGATGCAGATCCTGGCGCAGATCCAGGGTGACGCGCATCTTTCGGCCGCGCTCAACAACGTTCCCTACCTGGCCAACACGGGTGCGATGGATGTAGGGTTCCAGACTCTTCCCGCCGGCAACGACAGCGCCGCCAATCTTGCTGCAGCGACAGCGGGCGACTTGAACGCAATCGGAACGGTGTTCAATGCCGTTGCTGACCTTTCGCTTGGCGGTATCAGCGTCAACACCATCAACCAGGTCCAGGCTGATTTCACTGCCGTGACGCAGGGCCTTCAGGCGATCCTCAATGACCCGGCCAAGCTTGCCGCAATTGAAGCAGGTCAAACCGCTGTTGCTGCCCAAACGACGACCCTTCATCTGATGACGCTGCTCAGCCAGGCCAAACTTCAGCTCAACAACTACGATGTCGCCGAGACGATGGGCAATGCGACTGCGCTACGCGGCTCCGCCGACAACATCGTCGACATGATCGACGTGTTTCAGAATGACGCGCAGCTCAACATGGCGGCGGGCGGCACCGGGGCGCCCGGTCACATCGGCGGGTTCTCCGAAATGGCCGGCGGCCTGACCGGAACCGTCACGAAGTTCCAGGACAATCAGGCGCAGACCAACTTCTGGGCCTCGTTCCTCGCCGAAGGCAATACGCTGGGTGCGAAATTGGTTGCGGTCGCCAATGGAACAGGTGCCGCGTCGCAGGCCCTGATCGACCAGATCACGAACTACCAGAACTTTGGCGCCGCGTTCGATGCGGCGCAGGGGGCGGTGTTCAAGGGACGGTTCGACGACGAGCTCGCCGCCGGAGCTCTGCAGTCTGATACCGCCCTTGCCACGAAGGCGCTGATGGGCATCATGAACGGCGACACGGGTGCAGCCCTGGCGACGGATCAGGCGATGTTGAAGGCTGCGGCCGCCAACTACATCGGCAATGCCGGAGACATTGCTGGCAACAACATCGCGATCGGCGGATCGGCCTACGTGACATCCGCGACGAGCTTCGTGACAGCGACTGCGGTCAATGGCATTGCCCAGGGCACCGGTATGCCGGCGGGCGCCAATCCGAACATCGCCAACGGCACTGGCGGTGCGGCCGCCGCGCCGACGAC
>JBARNF010000058.1:0-12250 GCA_049802835.1 Bradyrhizobium sp. | reverse complement strand
AGCCCGATCTGATAGTTGATCACGGGATCGATGATCGGAATCGAGCGCACCTTGTCGGCGAGCCCCAGCGTCTCCGCAAGCTTGGCCGGCATCACGCTGGCCCAGCGGCCGGTCTTGACATGGGTGTAGAGCACGAGCAGCGAATTCGACGTGAGCGTCGGCGTGACCTCGTTGCCGGCGGCGCGCAGCGCGCGATCGATGATGCGGCGGTTCTGCATGTCCGGCGTCAGCAGGCACAGCGGCACCTGCCCGACCTCCTGCCAGGTCACCTGCTCGCGATCGCCGAACATCGCATCCGGCGCGGTCAGCAGCCGGTAGCTTTCATTGTACAGCGGGATGGTGCGGACACGGCCGATCGGCTCGTTCTCGATGTAGGTCAGCCCGGCATCGACCTCGAGGTTCTCCAACAGGCCGAGCACGTCGGCCGACGTGCACGACATGATGCGGAACCGCACGTCGGGATGGCGCGCGCGGAACGGGGTCGTGAGCGACGCAACCATGCCGAGCACGGTCGGCACCGCCGCGATCCGGATTTCCCCGGACAGCTTGTCCTTGAGGCCGTTGATCTCCTGGCGCATCGCCCGGAAATCCCCGACGATGCGGCGCGCCCAGTCCAGCGTGCGCTCGCCTTCGGGCGTAAAGCCCTGGAAGCGCGAGCCGCGCTGCACCAGCATCACCCCGAGGATCTCCTCGAGCTGCTTGATGCTGGTCGACATGGTCGGCTGGGTGACGCCGCAGGTCTCGGCGGCGCGGCCGAAATGCCGCTCCTTGGCGAGAGCCAGCAACAATTCGAGCTTATCGATCAAGCAGCGGGCCCCCAGAAGTTGCAATCGCGGGCGTCGCCCGTGCGAAGCGCGTCGTCATCACCGCGCGTTTCCATAGCACGGCCAGACAGCTCTCGACATGGCAAAGCGCGCCACGGCGTTGACTTGCGGCCGCCGCTTTTCAGTCAATTTTTAGCAATCCGTCGATTGCATTTCGCTATCGCAGCACGGGACAGCTTTATTGATATCTCGAACAATTCCAACTTTGATGCAGCCAACCATTCGCAACGCAACAATCGGGATGAGAATGACGCCGGTCTATGAACCCTGGGAGGCGGCGCGCGGCGCCGACATCATCGCCGAGCACAGCAAGCTGGAGGGCGCAACCTTGCCGATCCTCCATGCCTTGCAGGAAACGTTCGGCCATGTGCCGGAGGATGCCCTGCCGATGATCGCGTCGGCGCTGAACCTGTCGCGCGCCGAAGTGTACGGCGTCTTTACGTTTTATCACGATTTTCGCGGCCGACCGGCCGGACGGCACGTCCTGAAGTTGTGCCGCGCGGAAGCCTGCCAGGCCGCGGGCGGGGATGCGCTGGCGGCGCGCGCCGAAGCCAAGCTGGGCATCGCGCTCGGCAACACCACGGCGGACGAGCGCGTAACGCTCGAGCCGATCTACTGCCTCGGCCTGTGCGCGACCGCGCCGTCGGCGATGCTCGATGGCCGCCTCGTCGGCCGTCTCGACGAAGCCCGTATCGATGCCCTCGTCTCGGAGGCCCAGCGATGAGCGTGCGTCTTTTTGTCCCGTGTGATGCCGGTGCGCTCGCCGTCGGCGCCGATGAGGTCGCGCAGGCGCTGCACGGCGCGGCGCTGGCGCGTGGGGTCGAGATCGAGATCGTCCGCAACGGCTCGCGTGGGTTGTACTGGTTGGAGCCGCTGGTCGAACTGGAGACGGCGCAGGGCCGCTTCGGCTTCGGCCCGGTGACCACCGACGACGTGCCGTTGCTGCTCGACGCCATCATCGCCGACAAGCCGCACAAGCTCTCGCTCGGGCTGACCGAGGAGATTCCGTGGCTGAAGCGCCAGACCCGCCTCACCTTCGCCCGCTGCGGCATCGTCGATCCGCTCTCGCTCGACGACTACCGCGCCCATGGCGGCTACAAGGGCCTCACGCGCGCGCTCTCGCTGACGCCGGACGCGGTCATTGCCGAGGTCACGACCTCGGGTCTGCGCGGCCGCGGCGGCGCCGGCTTCCCGACCGGCATCAAGTGGAAGACCGTGTCGCAGACCGCGGCCGACCGCAAATACGTCATCTGCAACGCCGACGAGGGCGACAGCGGCACCTTCGCCGACCGCATGCTGATGGAAGGCGATCCCTTCGTGCTGATCGAAGGCATGACGATCTGCGGCATCGCGGTGGGCGCCACCAAGGGCTATATCTACACGCGCTCGGAATATCCGCACGCGATCGCGACCATGACCAAGGCGATCGAAATCGCCAAGACGGCCGGACTGCTGGGCGAGAAGATCGCCGGCTCGACCTGTACGTTCGATCTCGAGGTGCGCACCGGCGCTGGCGCCTATGTCTGCGGCGAAGAGACCGCGCTGATGGAGAGCCTCGAGGGCAAGCGCGGGCTGGTGCGCGCCAAGCCGCCGCTGCCTGCGCATCACGGCCTGTTCGGCAAGCCCACCGTCGTCAACAACCTGCTGTCGTTCGCCGCCATTCCCTTCATCCTCGACGAGGGCGCCAAGGCCTATGCCGATTTCGGCATGGGACGCTCGCGCGGCACGATGCCGATCCAGCTCGCCGGCAACATCAAGTTCGGCGGCCTGTTCGAGACCGCATTCGGCATTACCCTGGGCCAACTCGTCGACGACGTCGGCGGCGGCACCTTCACCGGCCGTCCCGTCCGTGCGGTCCAGGTCGGTGGCCCGCTCGGCGCCTACTTCCCGCGCGCGCTGTTCGACACCCCGTTCGACTACGAGGCGTTTGCGGCGCGCGACGGCCTGATCGGCCATGGCGGCATCGTCGTGTTCGACGACAGCGTCGACATGTCGAAGCAGGCGCGCTTCGCAATGGAGTTCTGCGCCATCGAATCCTGCGGCAAGTGCACGCCGTGCCGCATCGGCTCGACCCGCGGCGCCGAGACCATCGACAAGATCCGCCGCGGCGAGCGCGTCGCCGAGAACATCGCGCTGGTCGAGGACCTCTGCGGCACCATGAAGCTCGGCTCGCTGTGCGCATTAGGCGGCTTCACGCCCTACCCGGTGCTGTCGGCGCTGAAACATTTCCGCGAAGATTTCGGACCCCAGCAGCCGCGTTTGCAGGCTGCGGAATAGCAATCGGAACAGGACATCGGCCATGTCGCTCATCCACGAAACCGATTACGGCACACCCCGCTCCAAATCCGAGACGATGGTCACGCTCACCATCGACGGCCAGAGCATCACCGTGCCCGAGGGCACCTCGATCATGCGCGCGGCCATGGAGGCCGGCACGCAGATCCCGAAGCTGTGCGCGACCGACATGGTCGACGCGTTCGGCTCGTGCCGGCTCTGTCTCGTCGAGGTCGAAGGCCGCAACGGCACGCCCGCCTCCTGCACCACGCCGGTCGCGGCGGGCCTCGTCGTCCACACCCAGACCGAGCGGCTGAAGAAGATCCGCAAGGGCGTGATGGAGCTCTACATCTCCGACCATCCGCTGGACTGTCTGACCTGCGCCGCCAATGGCGATTGCGAGCTGCAGGACATGGCGGGCGCGGTCGGCCTGCGCGACGTGCGCTACGGCAACCAGGGTGAGAACCACGTGTTCGCGGACGCCTGCGGCGAGGCCAATCCGGCCTGGCTGCCGAAGGACGAGTCCA
The DNA here is from genome assembly GCA_049802835.1 of Bradyrhizobium sp. GTDB lineage: Bacteria > Pseudomonadota > Alphaproteobacteria > Rhizobiales > Xanthobacteraceae > Bradyrhizobium. The sequence continues at coordinate 8,625 of JBARNF010000058.1, read as the reverse complement.
ATCCCTATTTCACCTATGATCCATCCAAGTGCATCGTCTGCTCGCGCTGCGTCCGCGCCTGCGAGGAGGTCCAGGGCACGTTCGCACTGACCATCTCCGGCCGCGGCTTCGACAGCCGGGTGTCGCCGGGCATGAGCGAGAGCTTCTTAGGCTCCGAGTGCGTGTCCTGCGGCGCCTGCGTGCAGGCCTGCCCGACCGCAACCCTGACCGAGAAGAGCGTGATCGAGATCGGCCAGCCCGAGCATTCCGCCGTCACCACCTGCGCCTATTGCGGCGTCGGCTGCACCTTCAAGGCCGAGATGCGCGGCGAGGAAGTCGTGCGCATGGTGCCGTACAAGGACGGCAAGGCCAATCGAGGCCATTCCTGCGTCAAGGGCCGCTTCGCCTGGGGCTATGCCACCCACAAGGAGCGCATCCTCAAGCCGATGATCCGTGAGACCATCGACCAGCCCTGGCGCGAGGTCTCCTATGACGAGGCCTTCACCTTCGCCGCTCAGAAGATGCGCGGCATCCAGGCCAAATACGGCCGCGACTCGATCGGCGGCATCACCTCCTCACGCTGCACCAACGAGGAAACCTATCTGGTGCAGAAGCTGATCCGCGGCGGCTTCGGCAACAACAACGTCGACACCTGCGCCCGCGTCTGCCACTCGCCGACCGGCTATGGGCTCGCCACCACCTTCGGCACCTCGGCCGGCACCCAGGACTTCGACTCGGTCGAGGACTCTGACGTCATCATGGTGATCGGCGCCAACCCGACCGATGCGCATCCGGTGTTCGGCTCGCGCATGAAGAAGCGGCTGCGCGAGGGCGCCAGGCTGATCGTGGTCGATCCGCGCAAGATCGACCTGGTACAGTCGGCGCACGTCAAGGCCGACTATCATCTGCCGCTGCTGCCCGGCACCAACGTCGCGATCATGACCGCGATGGCGCATGTGATCGTCACCGAGGGCCTCGTCGACGAAGCCTTCGTGCGCGAGCGCTGCGACTGGAGCGAGTTCCAGGACTGGGCCGAGTTCGTCTCGCAGGAGAAGAACAGCCCTGAGGCGATCGCCAAGCTCTCCGGCGTCGATCCGGAAGCGATCCGCGGTGCGGCCCGGCTCTACGCCACCGGCGGCAATGGCGCGATCTACTACGGCCTTGGTGTCACCGAGCACAGCCAGGGTTCGACCACGGTGATCGCGATCGCCAACCTCGCGATGGCCACCGGCAATATCGGCCGCCGCGGCGTCGGCGTGAACCCGCTGCGCGGACAGAACAACGTGCAGGGCTCCTGCGACATGGGCTCATTCCCGCACGAGCTGCCGGGCTACCGGCACATCTCGGGCGACGCGGTGCGCGATCAGTTCGAGGCGATGTGGAACGTCAAGCTCAACCCTGAGCCGGGCCTGCGCATCCCCAACATGTTCGATTCGGCGATCGACGGCACCTTCATGGGCCTCTACGTGCAGGGCGAGGACATCCTGCAGTCCGATCCCAACACCACGCATGTGGTGCAGGCGCTGTCGTCGATGGAATGCGTGATCGTGCAGGACCTGTTCCTGAACGAGACCGCCAACTACGCCCACGTGTTCCTGCCCGGCTCGACCTTCCTGGAGAAGGACGGCACCTTCACCAACGCCGAACGCCGCATCCAGCGCGTGCGCAAGGTGATGAGCCCGCGCAACGGCCTCGCCGACTGGGAGGTCACGATCGGGCTCGCCGAGGCGATGGGCTTCGAGATGAAGTACAGCCATCCGTCCGAGATCATGGACGAGATCGCGGCGCTGACCCCGACCTTCACCGGCGTCTCCTATCAGAAGCTAGAGGAGATGGGCTCGGTGCAGTGGCCCTGCAACGAGAAGCATCCCGAGGGTTCGCCGATCATGCATGTCGACGGTTTCGTCCGCGGCAAGGGCAAGTTCGTGGTCACCGAATATGTCGCGACCGACGAGCGCACCGGACCACGCTTCCCGCTGCTGCTCACCACGGGACGCATCCTGTCGCAGTACAATGTCGGCGCCCAGACCCGGCGCACCGACAACGTGGTGTGGCATGGCGAGGACGTGCTGGAGATCCATCCGCACGACGCCGAGCAGCGCGGCATCCGCGACGGCGACGGGGTGCGGCTGATCAGCCGCGCCGGCGAGACCCCGCTGCAGGCGTTGATATCCGAGCGCGTGGCGCCGGGCGTGGTCTACACCACGTTCCACCACCCGCTCACTCAGGCCAACGTCATCACCACCGACTACTCCGACTGGGCGACCAATTGTCCGGAGTACAAGGTCACAGCGGTGCAGGTGTCGCAGTCCAACGGTCCGTCGGACTGGCAGAAGGCCTATGACGAGCAGGCCCGGCAGTCGCGCCGGATCGCTCCGGTCGTGGAGGCTGCGGAGTAGCATGGCCGATGCGGTGCGCATCGCAAACCGTCTGGTCTGGCGCGACGGAGCCCTCAGTGAGGGCACCCGTCGCGTGCCGGAGGAGACCGCGGTCGCGCTGACCTATAACGGCGGCACTTATGCGGTCATGATGGCGACGCCGCAGGACCTTGCGGACTTCGCCATCGGCTTCAGTCTCAATGAGGGGCTGGTCGCCGCGCGCGACGAGATCATTTCGCTGGACGTCGTTTCTCTTCCCGACGGGATCGAGCTCAGGATGTGGTTGCCCGACGCCTTGGCCCAGCGTCTGGCTGAGCGTCGCCGCGCCTTCGCCGGACCGACAGGCTGCGGATTGTGCGGCATCGATTCGATCGCGGAAGCGGTTCGGCCGGTGGCGCGCGTGCCGGAAGGACGCGGCTTCTCTCCGCGCGACGTGATGACCGCGCTCTCCGCGATCGAGCCGCTGCAGAAGCTCAATCACGAGACCCGTGCCGTGCACGCCGCGGCATTCTGGAGCCCCGCCCGCGGCATCGTCGCCCTGCGCGAGGATGTCGGCCGCCACAACGCGCTCGACAAGCTCGCCGGTCACCTTGCGCAAGCACGTGCGCGCGCGAGCGATGGCATCGTGCTCTTGACGAGCCGGGTCTCCGTCGAGCTCGTGCAGAAGGCTGCAGCGATGGGCGCGCCGGTCATGGTGGCGGTGTCGGCGCCGACGGCGCTTGCGATCCGTATGGCCGACGCCGCCGGCATCACCCTGATCGCCGTCGCCCGCAACGACGGTTTCGAAATCTTCACTCATCCCGAACGGATCGTCGCGAGCGCTGATCCGAGCGCACGATCAACAACACAAGCGGACCAATCCCATGTCGCATAGCACCCACGACCGCCTGGTCTACATGGCCAACCAGATCGGCAAGTTCTTCCATTCCCAGGGCGGCGAGCAGGCCGTGACCGGCGTCGCTGAGCACATCAAGAAGTTCTGGGATCCGCGCATGCTCAAGACGATCTATGCCCATCACGACGCCGGCGGCGCCGGCCTCGACCCGGCGGTGGCCGAGGCGATCGGCCGGCTGAAGCAGGCGGCGGCCGCGAGGGAGAAGGCGTAAGCTCGCGTTCGGCTCAGCTTCAACACCTCGAACAGCTCACCCCTCCAGCAGCGCCGTGAACACGCGGCGCACCTCGCTCTGCGTCTCGCGCACGCGCGCCTCCAGCGCCGAGAAATCCGGTGCATCGCCGGCTCGCGCCATCACTCGCAGCAGGTCATCGCCGGCCAGATCCGGCTTGAACCTGTCGCTGACGCAAAGTCGGAGGATCTGGGTCAGATCGTGATAGAGCCGCGCCGCCTGGCGCAGGATGACGGCCTCGGCGCGCGGCAGCACGCCGAGCCGCTCGGCATTGTCCAGCACCTGCAGCGAGCTGACGTCGAGGATCTCGGGCTTCGCCGCCGCGTGGATCAGCTGCAGATATTGCGCGACGAAGTCGATGTCGACCATGCCGCCGGCGGCGTGCTTCAGATCCCACAGATGGGCCTCGCCCTTCTCGGCTGCGATCGCGCGGCGCATGTCGGCGACGTCGCGTGCGATCGCGGACGCATCACGCGTCCGCCGCAGCGCCGCCTGGATGATCTGCTCGATGCGGACCCGAAACGCAGGCGAGGCCGAGATGACCCGCGCCCGCGTCAGCGCCATGTGCTCCCAGGTCCAGGCCTCGTGCTCCTGATAATGGGCGAAGGACTCGATGTGCGAGGCGAGCGGGCCGGCGCGGCCCGACGGCCGCAGCCGCATGTCGATGTCGTACAGCACGCCGTAATTGGTGCGCGAGGTGAAGGCCGAGATCAGCCGCTGCGTGAAGCGGGCGAAGTAGTGCGCGCCCTGCAGCGCGCGCTCGCCGTCGGAGTCCGGCGCGTCGGCGTCGAAGTCGTAGAGCAGGATCAGATCGATGTCGGAGGACGCCGTCATCTCGCGCGCGCCCAGCCGGCCCATCGCGATGATCGCGGTCTCCTGGCCCTTGATGCGGCCATGCTGGGCGGCGAAGCGCTCGGTGACGAGGCCATGCACGGTGTGCACGATGCCCTCGGCGACGTCGGCGAAGGCGGTGCCCGCCTGCTGCGCCGATACCGTGCCGGACAGGATGCGTGTGCCGATCAGGAACAGGCTCTCCTGTCCGAACATGCGCAGACGGTCGAGGAACTCCTCATAGGTGCCGGCATCCCGCAGGGTCGAGGCCAGCCGCGCCGACAATTCGCGCTGGTCCGGGATGGCACCGAAGAAGCGCGGATCGATCAGGCCATCCATCAGCCGCGGCTGCCGCGCCAGCATGTCGCCGAGTCGAGGCGCCGCACCCAGCACCAGCGCGACCAGCGAGACCAGGTCGCGGTTCTGCCCGAGCAGCGTGATGAGGCGCCCGCCCCGCTGCAACGCCTGCAGGAAGCGATCGAACGCCACGACCGCGCGATCGGGCTCGTCGGCATGGGCGAGACCGTCGATCAGCACGGGCAGGAACTCGGCAAAGGCTGCGCGCGTCGTTTCGGCGCGGAACACGCGATACTCGCCGGCAAGCCATTGCTGCAGGATCTTCGCGACCGTGACGGGATCGCGGAAGCCGAGCCCTGCAAGGTGTTCCATCAGGCGCGGCTCGTCTGGTCCGGCACCGAATTTCACCGGCGGCAGGCTGGCGGTACCGGTGGGATCGCCTTCGAACAGCCTGGCATAATGTCCCAGCACGATGTTGAGGTGGAGCAGCAGATCGATCGCGAAGCATTCGCGGCTCTCATAGCCGAAGAAGCATGCGAACCGCCCCACCCCTTCAACGTCGTCCGGGAGGCTGTGGATCTGCTCGTCCGCCATCATTTGCAGCCGATGCTCGACCCGGCGCAGGAACTGATAGGCGGCGCCGAGCTCGTCACGGGCCTGTTCCGTGATCCACTTGCTGCTGGTGAGCACGTCGAGCGCCTGCAGGGTCGGGCGCACCCGCAGCTCGGGGTGACGGCCGCCGGCGATCAGCTGCTGGGTCTGGGCGAAGAACTCGATCTCGCGGATGCCGCCCCGGCCGACCTTGACGTTGTGGCCCTCGACCGCGATCTCGCTGTGACCGCGATAGACCTGCATCTGCCGCTTCATGTCATGGACGTCGGTCAGCGCCTGGAAGTCGAGGTGCTTGCGCCAGACGAAGGGCGACAGCTCGGCGAGCATCGCCTCGCCCGCAGCGACGTCGCCGGCGCACACCCGCGCCTTGATCATGGCGGCGCGCTCCCAGGTGCGTCCGTCGCGCTCGTAGTAGTGCAGCGCCGCCTCGGTCGACATCGCCACCTGGGTCGAGGCCGGATCCGGCCGCAGCCGAAGATCGACCCGGAACACGTAGCCGTCAGCGGTGCGGCTCTGCAGCAGCCGCGCCAGCGCCTGGGTCACGCGCACGAAGAACGGCTGCGGCTCGATGTCGGGGGCCAGCGTGCTGGTCTCGGGATCGAAGAACACGATCAGGTCGATGTCGCTGGAATAGTTCAGCTCGCCGGCGCCCATCTTGCCCATCGCCAGCACGAACAGACCGCTGCCCTGCTCCGGCTGCTCGGCATCCTCGGGCGAGAGCCGGCCGCGTGCGACCTCCTGGCGGAACAGATGGCGCAGCGCCATCTGCACTGAGGTGGTCGCGACATCGGTCAGCGCCGCCGTCACCTGCATCACCGGCCAGACCCCGCCGATGTCGCACAGCGCGATCAGCAGCGCCGCCTCCGCCTTGAGCCGACGCAGCAGGCTCATCACCTCGGCTTCGCTTGTTGCGGCGAACACCTCGCGGCCGGTACGCGCGATCAGCTCCGCAAGATGCGCCTGCGGCTCGGAGCGCAGCAGCCGCTCCAGGCGCCTGGCATCGGCGCGGACGAGATCGAACAGATAGGGCGAGCACTCGGCGATCCCCAGCACAATCGTGCGGGCCCAGCCTTCCGCCAGCAACGCCTTCAGGCCGGCGGCCTGCGGCGGCGCGAGCTCGGCGAGCCAGTCATCGAGACGTTGCTCTGCTGTGGCAGGCGCACGGACATGCGGGCCGGCAACAAAACGCGCGGCCAAGCTGCTCTGCCCGTCCGCGTTTCCCGGCGCGGATGAGGTCATGCGGCCTTCTGTGGCACATCCTGCGCTGGCGCCGCAAGCTTCGCGGACAGGCCGGCGCCCGCGGGCAGCACCAAGGTCGCGACCAGCCCGGGATTGGCGTCACCCAGCCTCAGCTCACCGCCATGCAGGGTCGCCACCGCCGCGGCGAGACTTAAGCCCAGCCCGGACCCCGGCAAGGTGCGGCTCGCCTCCAGCCGCACGAAACGTTCGACGGCATGCTTGCGCTCGGCCTCGGGGATCCCCTCGCCATGATCGGTGACGCTGAGCAGCACCTGCCCGCCCTCGCGCCGCGCCTCGATCAGGATCTCCCGGCGGCTCGCAGCCGCATTGGGATCGAGCGGCAACGCGGCCGGCTTGCCGTACTTGATCGCGTTCTCGACGAGATTGGCAAGCGCCTGGCTGATCAGCTCGCGATTGCCATGCACCGGCGCCGCCGCGGACTTGACGCGCAAGGTCATCTCATTATCCTCGGCGAGCGGCTCGTACAGCTCATGGATGCCGCCGGCGACGTCGGCGGCATCGAATTCGACCATGTCGCCGCGCGCCTGTCCGGACTCCGCGCGCGCAATCATCAACAGCGCATTGAAGGTGCGGATCAGGCCGTCGGATTCCTCGATCGTGCGTTCGAGCGCCGCGCGATATTCGTCCTCGGACCGCGACTTCGCCAGCGCCTCCTCGGCGCGGTTGCGCAGCCGCGTCAGCGGCGTCTTGAGATCATGCGCGATGTTGTCGGAGACCTCCTTGAGGCCGGTCATCAGCGCCTCGATGCGCTCCAGCATCGCGTTGAGGTTTTCCGCGAGACGATCGAGCTCGTCGCCGCTGCGCCCGACCGGCAGCCGCCCCGTGAGGTCGCCGGCCATGATTCGCCGCGTCGTGCCGGTCATCGCATCGATCCGGCGCAGTACGCGCCGCGAGACGAAGATGCCGCCGCCGATGCCGAGCACCACGACCACCAGCAATGACCATTGCGCCGCCTTGGCGACGATGCCGAACAGCCGGCGCCGCTCCTCGAGATCACGCCCGATCAGGAGACGAAAGCCGCTGGACAGCTGCGTGACATAGACCAGCGCGCGATGGTTATGGTCGCTGGCATCATCGAGCCTGCGATAGAACGTCTCCGACCACCCCGAGCTTCCCATCACGCCCGGCGCCAGCGAGCCGACATTGCCGGCGATCATCTGGCCCGTGGGCGTCGTGATGAGATAGAGATTGGCGCCGGGTCGCAGCGCGCGACTCTCGATGGCGCCGACGGTCCAGCGCAGGCCGCCGCGGGTGTAGATGTCGGTCATCTCGCTGATCTCGGCGGTGACCGTCGTCGAGATCTGCTCGGTGATGAGCCGGCGCGTATTCCAGGCGAAATAGCCGAGCAGCGAGGCTGCAAACAACGCAAACAACAGCAGATAGACCAGCGTCAGCCGGAACGCCGTGGTGCGGATCAGCTTACCGAAGGCCGTCACGGATCATGTACCCCGCGCCGCGGATGGTATGGAGCAAGGGGCGATCGAAGCCCTTGTCGATCTTGGAGCGCAGCCGCGAGATGTGGACGTCGATCACGTTGGTCTGCGGATCGAAATGATAGTCCCAGACGTTTTCCAACAGCATGGTGCGCGTCACCACCTGACCGGCATGCTTCATCAGATATTCGAGCAGGCGGAATTCGCGCGGCTGCAGGGTCAGCTCGTCCTTGCCGCGGGCGACACGATGCGACAGCCGATCGAGCTCGAGATCGCCGACACGATAGGTCGTTTCCTCCGCCGGCCCGCCATGACGGCGCGACAGCACCTCGACGCGGGCGAGCAGCTCGGCGAAGGCATAGGGCTTCGGCAGATAATCGTCGCCGCCGGCGCGCAGGCCCTTGATGCGGTCATCGACCTGGCCGAGCGCGGAAAGAATGAGAACCGGCGTGCGGTTTCCCTTGTCGCGCAGCAGGCCGATCAAGGACAGGCCGTCGCGCTTGGGCAGCATGCGGTCGACCACCAGCACGTCGTAATCGCCGCTCTCGGCCATCGAGAGGCCCTCCTCGCCATCGCTGGCGAGATCGGCGACATGGCCGACCTCGCGGAACGCCTTGACCAGATAGTCGGCGGACTCGCGGTCGTCTTCGATGATCAGGAGGCGCATTTCGGAAACGGGGGCGGTCACGATTCGATATCCATCTACATGGC
>JBARNF010000057.1:0-9533 GCA_049802835.1 Bradyrhizobium sp. | reverse complement strand
GGCAACGCCAACGACAACAACGCCGTCATCGGCGAGATCCTCAGTCTGCGCGAACAGGCGGCCGTCATCATGGGCTTTGCGAATTTCGCCGCCTATCGCCTGGAGGACTCCATGGCGAAGACGCCCGAGGCGGTGCGCGGCCTGCTGGAGCGGGTGTGGAAGCCCGCGCGCGCCAAGGCGCTGGCCGACCGCGACGCGCTGCAGGGGATGATCACGGCGGAGGGCGGCAACTTCAAGCTCGAAGCCTGGGACTGGCGCTATTACGCCGAGAAGCTGCGCCAGGCGAAGGCGAACTTCGACGATGCGGCGATCAAGCCGTATCTGGCGCTCGACAACATGATCGCAGCCGCGTTCGACTGTGCGACGCGGCTGTTCGGCATCAGCTTCGCCGAGCGCAAGGACATCCCGGTCTGGCATCCGGACGTGCGGGTCTGGGAGATCAAGGACGCGCAGGGCCGCCACAAGGCGCTGTTCTACGGCGACTACTTCGCCCGGTCCTCGAAGCGCTCCGGCGCCTGGATGACCTCGCTGCGCGACCAGCAGAAGCTCGATGGCAACACCGCGCCTTTGATCATCAATGTCTGCAACTTCGCCAAGGGCGCCGACGGCCAGCCCTCGCTGCTGTCGCCGGACGACGCCCGTACCCTGTTCCACGAGTTCGGCCACGGCCTGCACGGCATCCTGTCCAACGTGACCTATCCCTCGCTGTCGGGTACCGCCGTGTTCACCGATTTCGTCGAGCTGCCGTCGCAGCTCTACGAGCACTGGCAGGAGCGGCCCGAGGTGCTGCAGAAATTTGCACGGCACTCCCAGACCGGTGAGCCGCTGCCGCAGGACCTGCTCGAGCGCTTCCTGGCGGCGCGCCGCTTCAACCAGGGCTTTGCGACCGTGGAGTTCGTGTCCTCGGCGCTGATCGATCTCGAGTTCCACACCCAGCCGGCGTCGGCCTCCAAGGATGTCCGCGCCTTCGAGCAAGCGGAGATGGACAAGATCGGCATGCCCAGGGAGATCGCGCTGCGCCACCGGCCGACTCAATTCGGCCATATCTTCTCGGGAGACCATTATGCGGCAGGCTATTACAGCTACATGTGGTCGGAGGTGATGGATGCGGATGCCTTCGGCGCCTTCGAGGAAGCCGGCAACATCTTCGATCCCGCGGTGGCCAAGCGGCTTCACGACAACGTCTATTCGTCGGGTGGCTCGGTCGATCCGGAAGCAGCGTATGTCGCCTTCCGGGGCCGTGAGCCCGAGCCGGACGCGCTGCTCCGCCGGCGCGGCCTGCTCGACGTCCCCAAGGCGGCGTGAGACCGCGGCATGAGAAGGCGGCCTGAGGTGATCACGATGCTTCGCACTCTCTTCGCCGTGGTGGCGCTCGTGCTTGGCGCGAGCGCGGCCCACGCCCATCCGCATGTCTGGGTCACCGCGACCAGCGAGCTGCTCTATGCGGCCGACGGCTCGGTGACCGGCGTACGGCACGCCTGGACCTTCGACGACATGTTCGCGACCTACGCGCTGCAGGGCCTCGATACCAAGCAGAAGGGGGTCTACACCCGCGAGGAGCTGGCGCCGCTGGCGCAGACCAACGCCGAGTCGCTGAAGGAATATGCCTATTTCACCTTCCTGAAGGCCGACGGCCGCAAGCAGAAGCTCGAGGACCCCGTCGACTACTTCCTCGAATACAAGGACACCAAGCTGACCTTGCATTTCACCTTGCCGCTGAAGGCGCCGGTGAAGCCCAAGCAGCTCCAGGTCGAGGTCTACGATCCCAGCTATTTCATCGATTTCCAGATGGCGGAGAAGGATCCCGTCAAGCTGGTCAGCGCACCGGCCGGCTGCAAGCTCGGCCTGGTCAAACCGAGCGACGGCGGATCCGTCGCGCAGACCATCAATGAACAGACATTCCTGAGCGGCGGGGCGAACGCCAATTTTGGAATGAACTTCGCCAACAAGATCTCAGTGGAATGCCCATGATGCAACTTCGCCCCAGCTTCGCCCGCCCGCTCCTCACCTGCGCTGCGATCCTTGTAGCGCTCCTCGCCGCAGACGCCGCCTCGCACGTGCTGCTCGCCAAATCGCCGTTCGGCGCGCCGGCCGAGCCGCAGGTTGGCGGCATCGTCGGCTGGCTGCTCGCCAAGCAGTCGGAGTTCTATCGGCAGATGTCGGGGGCGATCCGCGCCGCCAAGGACGATGGATCGGCGGTGTGGTGGCTGCTCGCGATCTCGTTCGCCTACGGCATTTTCCATGCGGCCGGCCCCGGCCACGGCAAGGCGGTCATTGCGTCCTATCTCGTCGCCAACCAGGAGACCGCCAAGCGCGGCATCGTGCTGTCGTTCGCGTCCGGCCTGATGCAGGCATTTGTCGCGGTTGCCATCGTCGGCATCGGCGCGGTGGTGCTCAACGCCACCGCGGCCACGATGTGCAGCGCCGAGAAGGTGGTGGAGATCGCGAGCTACGGCCTGATCGCGCTGCTCGGCGCGCGCCTGGTCTGGGTCAAGGGCGCGGCATTCCTGCGCACCCTGCAGCCGGCTGCGCCGGCGTTGGCGCTCGCCGGAGCGCCAGCGGCCGCGGTGGCGCCGTCCGCGCATGATCATGGCCACGCGCATGATCAGCAGCAGCGTGCGCATGATCATGACGGTCATGACCATCATGGCCACGACCACCACGGACATGATCATCATCACGATCATGCGCATGCTTATGCGGTGGCGCACGATCACGTCCACCATGATCACGTCCATGACGCCGATTGCGGTTGCGGCCATTCCCACGGCCCAGCGCCGAGCGAGCTCGCCGGCCCCGGCGGCTGGCAGCGCGGCTTCCAGGCGATCTTCGCCGCCGGCATCCGCCCCTGTTCGGGCGCGATCCTGGTGCTGGTGTTCGCCTTGGCGCAAGGCCTGTTCTGGGCCGGCGTCGCCGCGACCTTCGTGATGGGATTGGGCACCGCAATCACGGTCGCGACCATCGCGGTGCTCGCCGTCGCCGCCAAGGACGTCGCGCGACGGCTCAGCGGCGGCCGCGAGGGCGGCGGCGTGCTGATCATGCGCGGCCTCGAATTCGGCGCCGCCGGCCTCGTCCTGCTGTTCGGCGCCGGCCTCCTGCTCGGCTACATGACCGCGGAACGCACCACCTGCTTCTGATCGGCTTGGGCTGAGCGGGCGCCTGTCGGCCTCCACGTCCGTCCCGGCGTACTGGATGCCCCGCCTACGCGGGGCATGACAGCGGTGGAGGTTGCCCCCGATCGCGCAACAACAACCAGTGTCGTCCCGGGCAAGCCACGAGCGCGCGACAGCGCGATCGTAGCGCCGACCCGGGACCCATACGCCGCGGCGGTTGCGATGGCGCGAGATGTTGACCGCGCGCCTGCCTCGAACGGCTCCCTGGGGTTATGGATCCCGGCTCGAGGCCAGGACGACGGCGGTGGTCGTTGATGCAGCTGTCGATCCGCAACATCCGGCCGCTGTGAGCAGACGAACCATCGCCACGCCGTCATTGCGAGCGAAGCGATCCAGGGCCAAGCATGTCGCCCTTGATTGCTTCGTTCATCGCATCGCGCCTTGCCGTCAGCGCGCGCTACTTCAACGGCAGGAACAGCTCCGCGACCGTCTCGTGCTCCGGCACTTCCGGGAAGAAGCTCAGCCGCTGGCAATAGATCGGGAAGTCGCGCGCCTCCTCGCCGCTGGCCGGAAGCCAGTCGCGATAGAGGTAGAGCGCGGCCGGCTCCAGATTGTCGGTGTGGCCGACGACACGCAGCACCGCGCAGCGTCCGCCGGGAATCTCGCCAGCTCTGATCTGGTCCCCATCAGCCGCGTTCGGCTGGTCGGTCCCGACGCAAAGGTCGACGCTATAATCGGCAGGCACGGCCGGACGCCGCTCGGAACGCCAGACGGTGAAGGTCGGATTGGTCCTGGGGTGCAGGCCGGCGGCCTTGCGCCAGGCGATGAAGCGCTGGATCGTGGCGCCCAGCATCGCCGGGTCGCCGCGATGCTCCATGATCGCCACCGGCGTGGTGGGCACATCGCGAATCGTCACGTCGTCAATCGTAAAGGTCTTCTGCATGAGCTTGCTCCTTGCGTCGTCGAGAGGCCCGAAGGCCGCAAGCCACGGCTCCCAGTCGGGAGATTTCCGGAACGTTGAAGGCGACTGTCCGAACCGTTGCCGAAAGGCGCGGGCGAAGGCGTCCGGTGCGTCATAGCCGGCGTCCATCGCGATGTCCGTGACGCTTTGAGCATCCTCGTAGGCCAGCCGGTATGAAGCGCGCTTCATGCGGGCGAGCTGGACATAGCGATGCACCGACAGCCCGAAGGTCGCCGCGAACTGCCGGTGGAAATGATATTTCGAGTAGGCTGCGATGCTGCTCAGCGCGTCCAGATCCAGATCGTCGTCGAGATGCCGGTCGATGTGATCCAGCACCCGCTGCATCCGGGCATGGTAGTCTTGCAGCGCCTCCTTCATCGTTCCGTCCTCCGTGGCAGCTGCAGCTAAGCGCACGCAGACATGATGCGCTCGACCGATCTTGCGATTTTGTCACGGCGCGGACCATCGCCAAGCCATCGGATCGGGCCGTTCCTCTCCAGGGCTGACACACGTCCGCCGCATCGTCTACGGCCTAGAGGACGCTGATAGGGAAATACGGACAGCACCGGGCGGGCGAGGGGCGTCTGTTCCGCTCGATGTCAACTTCTGAAAATAATAAACCGCTTGCGATTTTTCGGAAATCATGGTTGTCTTGCGCCATCCCGCCTCACTGCGAGGGGCGTTGCGCGCGATCGTCACGACACGCGAGGCGGGGAGGCGATGGCCGCAGAGATGCCGCAGCGTGGGGAGACCCGCGCGGACGAACGGCAGCTGGCGGACGTGAAGTCGCAGCGTGCTGGCACCCCGATGCTGGTGTCACGTCGCGACGGCGCGAGAGCGCCGCGCGGCAATGGTGGCCAACAAGCCCGGCGCACCAGGCAGACTGCGTATAAACGTGAAGACCATCGCGCAGGGAAGGCCGGGCGTTCTCGGCTGCACCTGTGGTACCTGCCGCCTGCATTCTTTTCGCAGGCGGGCCGCAGGCGTCAGCCGACGCCTGGCCTTCCCTGCGCCCTTTGCACTGTCGAGGGGCACACTGATCGCAAACCTCGGGCGTCGTCCGCCGCGAGACAGCACCACTATGTCCATCGGGTTGGGCCCATGCTGTTTCATCCGATGCTGTTTGAGCTGTGAATCCGATCTCTCCCCATCGTCGTCCCGGGCAAGCCACGACGCGCGATAGCGCGTCTCGGCGCCGACCCGGGACCCATACGCCGCGGCGGTTCTGATGTGCGAGGAGCTAACGACGCGCCTGCCTCAAACTGCTCCCTGCGTGTATGGGTCCCGGCTCAGGGCCGGGACGACAGCGGTGGGTGTGGACGCAGTATCGATGGCTCGCCAACATCGCCGCCTAGCCATGGCCCTGCGGCCGCAGCGCGCGGCCCAGCGCCATCAGCGGGAAGTAGTGGCGATACATGCCATAGCGCAGCATGAACGCGCGGGACAGCTCAGGCCCCTGCATCAGCCGCTCCGACAACGCGGGATCGGTGAGCTTGATGGTCTGGCCGACGCCATAGCCGGGGAAGCCGGTGCCGGTGAATTCCGGCTCGTCCCAGGTGCCGGCCGACTGCCGCTCGACCAGCCACGTGCAGCCGCGCTCGATCGCCTCCTTGTCATCAGGACGGTTGGCGGCGAGCAGCGCCATCAGCGCCCACGCGGTCTGCGACGCCGTGGTGGTGCCGCGGCCGACGGCCGTGAGATCCATGTAGGAGGCGCAGCTCTCGCCCCAGCCGCCATCGGCCTGCTGCTGCGCAAGCAGCCAGTCGCAGGCGCGGCCGATATAAGGCTGGGTCATGTCCTCGCCGATCGCGGCCAGCGACGGCAGCACCGCGCCGGTGCCGTAGACGTAGTTGACGCCCCAGCGGCCGAACCACGGACCGCTCGGCTCCTGCTCCCTGCGGATGTAGTCGAGTGCGCGCACGATGGACGGATGGTTGCGCGAGATGCCGAGCTTGCCGAACGCCTCGACGACATGGGCAGTGACGTCGACCGAGGGCGGATCGAGCGCCTCGCCATAGTCGCAAAATGGAATCTTGGTCAGGATCTTCTGGTTGTTGTCCTTGTCGAACGCGCCCCAGCCGCCGCCTTCGCTCTGCATGCCGATCAGCCAGTCGACGCCCAGCCGAATGGCCTCGTCGATGCCCTTCGCCTGCCATTTCGGATCATGCCGCAGCGGCGCCAGCGCGATCAGCGCCACCGCGGTGTCGTCGGTGTCGGGATAGAAATTGTTGGCGTATTCGAACGCCCAGCCACCCGGCTTGACGTGCGGCAGCTTCACCGACCAGTCGCCGGGCACCCGCACCTGGCGCTCCAGCACCCAGTTGACGGCCTTGTCGACCGCGTCGGGATAATCACCGAGCACGCCGGCATCCTCGAAGGCGAGCAGGGTCAGGATCGTGTCCCACACCGGGCTGTTGGTGGCCTGGATGTAGGTGGCCTCGCCGACATCGACGCGCCAGCCGGGATCGTTGAGCGCATCGAGGCCCTTGGCGAGAACGGGGTGGTTGAGCGGATAACCCTCGGAATAGAGCGCCATCAGGCCGTAGATCCAGGGTGGCTGGATGCCGCCCCAGGCGCCGTCGAAATCCTGGTGGCGGATCATCCATTCCAGCACGCGGCTCCTGGCTGCGGGCCGGAACAGGCCGAGATCGAGCCGGTCGCCGACGTTTTGCAGCGCGTGCAGCACCTTGTCGGTGCCGCGGAAGAACCTGTCCCAGCCGCCGGCGCCGGCCTTGGTCGGCAGATCATAGTCGAATGCGGCGCGTCCGCGCGGGAACAGCACATCGAGCCGGTTCTCGGGCGGCAAGGGGCGGCTCGGCCGCCGTGCCGACAGCACCGCGATCGGCATCAAAGTGGCGCGCGCCCATTGCGCGAAATTGTAGATCGAGAATGGAAACCAGACCGGAAACCAGATCACCTCGGGCGGAATGTTCGGCGTCTTCTCCCACGGCCATTCGCCGAGCAGCGCCAGCCAATAGCGGGTGAAGACGCGGATGTTGCGCAGGCCACCCTTGGCCTCGATCCATTCGCGGGCGCGGCGCACCGGCGGTTCGTCGTCGCGATGGCCGAGCGAGCGCAGCGCGGCGTAGGCCTCCACGGTCGCATTGATGTCGCCGTTCGGCGCGCCGAAATAGACCTGCCAGGCTCCGTCGGGCCGCTGGCTGTCGAGCAGCGACTGGCCGAGGCGCTTGCGCAACGGGTGGTTCTCGAGCCCCATGAACCATAGCGCGAGGCACCATTGCGCCTCCATGCACGCGTTCGACTCCGCCCGTCCGACCCAATGGCCGTCCGGCTTCTGGTTTTCGATCAGCCAGTCCGCAGCCGCCTGCACCGTCGATTGCAGGGCCGTGTCGTAATTGCCCGGGTCGGTCGTGGCGCGCGCGGAGGCGGGGCCGTTCAACGTCATCACAATCCCTCTGGCGGCCGTCGGAGCGCCGCTGCAGCAGTCCAATTCACCCCGCCCTATAGGGAATTTCGTCGTCAAATCCAATCAACTGGCCGTAGCGGATGAGATCAAAGAAAGAACAAAGTGGGCACGCAGGCCGGCCATTCGACGTGGTCGGTATAGCGCAGCCGTCGGGGCGGCGGTGTGACGCGCCTCACGCGGCTGGAGGGCCGGCGCGGTCAAAGCGGCAGGTAATTGCGCAGCACGGGGAGGAAGAAGATCGCGACCGTGATCAGAAAGCCGATCACCCACAGGATCGAGCGCAGCGACGGCCGGTCGCCGACATAGGTGAGCACGTAGGCCGTGCGGACGATCAGGAACAGCACCGACAGCTCGTTGATCAGGTTCTGCGGGGCCGTGCGGAACTCGGCCAGCAGCACGGCCGCGGCAAAGAACGGGAAGGCCTCGATGCCGTTCTGATGCGCGCCCAACGCACGCTCGCGAATGCCTTCGTCGTAGAAGGCGGGATCGCGCGGTCTGGCGTTGTCGTAGCGCCCGGCCCGGCCGACGCTGATCCATTTCACCGGCACGATCGTTAACAGGTACAGCATCACGCTGGCGAAAATGCACAATTCTGCAATCGTCATGGCTCCTCCGGCCCGATGACATCGGTGAAATGGCCCTTATCTTGACAATGCCGAAACAAGCCGCCAAGCCACGTCCTTCACCAGTCCCGGGCATCATGACCGCCGCCATCTCCCTCGACAATGCCAGGTCTCCTGACAATGCGAAGCCGTTGGCGGTCGCGAGCACGACGCAGGTCGGCGTGCTGCTCGTCAATCTCGGCACGCCCGATACGGCGGATGCCGCCGGCGTGCGGGTCTATCTCAAGGAATTCCTCTCCGACCGGCGCGTCATCGAGGACCAGGGCCTGCTGTGGAAGATCATCCTCAACGGGATCATCCTCAACGTGCGGCCGCGCAAGAAGGCCAGGGATTACCAGTCGATCTGGAATACCGAGAAGAACGAATCGCCGTTGAAGACGATCACGCGCGCGCAGAGCGAGAAGCTCACCGCGAGCCTGTCGGATCGTTCGCACGTCATCGTCGACTGGGCGATGCGCTACGGCAATCCGTCGATCAAGGCCGGTGTCGAAGGGCTGATGGCAAGAGGATGCGACCGCATCCTGGTCGTGCCGCTGTATCCGCAATATTCGGCGGCGACCTCGGCCACGGTCTGCGACGAGGCCTTCCGCGTGCTGGCGCAGCTGCGCGCGCAGCCGACCCTGCGGGTGACGCCGCCCTATTACAACGATGATTTCTACATCGATGCGCTGGCCGTCTCGATCGAGGATCACCTCAAGACGCTGTCGTACAAGCCCGAGCTGATCGTGGCCTCGTTCCACGGTATGCCGAAGGAATATGTCGACAAGGGCGATCCCTACCGCGAGCAGTGCGTCGCCACCACCGAGCTGCTGCGCAAGCGCCTCGGCATGGACGACAGCAAGCTGCTGCTGACCTTTCAGTCGCGCTTCGGCTTCTCCGAGTGGCTGCAGCCCTATACCGACAAGACCATCGAGAAGCTCGCCAAGGACGGCGTCAAGCGGATCGCCGTGGTGATGCCGGGCTTCGCCGCCGACTGCCTGGAAACCCTGGAGGAGATCTCCGGGGAGAACGCCGAGATCTTCAAGCACAATGGCGGCGAGGAATTCTCCGCCGTGCCGTGCCTGAACGACAGCGCGCCCGGCATGGAGGTGCTGCGGCAGCTGGTGTTGCGCGAGCTGCAGGGCTGGATCTGAGGCGGGAACGGTGACGGCGGCGTTTTGCCGGCCGTTAGGTCAGCTGCGCCGCGGCGCAAGGTGAATGCCGGTCCGGTCGACGAAAATACTTTCCTGAACCGCGCCCATCCGACCTCCGACAAATTCAAGCGACAATCCTTAGATTGTGATTGCTGCAGAGTTCGGTGTGAGAGACGTCCATCTCTCCCCTTGGAGGATCCATGAGCGGTTTCGACATTTTCGCCATAGCGCTGGTGCTGCTGGTCATCTTCACCCTTTATTCCGGCGTGAAGACGG
>JBARNF010000056.1:0-9916 GCA_049802835.1 Bradyrhizobium sp. | reverse complement strand
TCTCCGGAGCGGTCGGTCGGGAAAGCGCAGCAGATCGAGAAGCGGACGTTTTTCGCGTCGAGCGAAACACACACGATAAATAGGCCGCATTAAATAGGCCCGCATTCGAGATCGAATGCGGGCCTATTTATATTCCGTCGTCGTTCGACGCGATGCTTCGAATTCAGTAACGCCAGCGCTGCGGCTGTGGCCGGCCCGGCTGGCGCGTCATCATCATCGCCAGCAGGAAGCCGATGCCGCCGGCGACCAGCAGCGCGCCCATCGGGTTGTCCTGGACGCGCTTGGTCAGAGCCTGGGTGCCGTCACGCAGCGTGTCGGTGCCGTTGCCGAACGTGTCCTTGGCATAATCCATTGCGGCATCGCCGGCGTCGCGCGCGGCATCCTTGGCCTGGCCGTAGAGGTTCTGCACCACGCCGGCGGCCTCGCGGGCGCGTCCCGATGCCTGCGTGCTCTTGTCGCCCATCATTTCGCCGACGCCGCCCTCGACCTTGCCTGCGACATCCTTGGCCGTTCCTGTCAGCCGATCCTGATCCATTGCCGCTCTCCTTGTCCTGCACTCAGCGGGATTGCTGTCGAGCTAACCGGCTGAGGGAGAGACGGTTCCGAGCGCCTACAAAATCAGCCCGCCATCCACTACGATGGTCTGACCGATGATGTAGGACGACAGCGACGATGCAAGAAACAGGGCCGCGCCGGCCATGTCCTGCGGCGTCCCCAGCCGCTTCAGCGGAATGCGCTGCAGAGCGCCCTCGAGACGCTTTGGATTCGCCGTCGTCACCCTGGTCATCTTGGTGTCGACAAGACCGGGCGCGATGCCGTTGACGCGGATGCCGTCCTCGGCCCACGCCTCCGCCAAGGTCCGGGTCAGGCCGACCGCGCCGGTCTTCGACGCGTTGTAGGCCGGATTGCCCATCGTCGAATGATAGGCTGCAGTCGACGAGACGATGATCAGCGCGCCCTTCGCCTCGCGCAGCATGCCGTGAAACCTGGTCGCACAGGCCATCAGGCTGATGAGGTTGACCTCCAACACCTTGCGGAAGCCATCCATCGCGAATTCGCCGCGTCGGTAGAGCACCGCACCCTGCGCCAGCACGAGCACATCGAGCCGATCCAAGCGCGGCGCGAACGCCTCGATCGCGCTGGCATCGCTCACATCGAGCTGATGATAGTCCAGGCCTGCGAGATCGGAACCGTCGTCCGCAACATAATCAGTTGCGCTGGCCCGTGTGCCGCAGACAGCAACACGAGCGCCCTGCGTCCGAAACGCCTGTGCGATACCGTTGCCGATACCACTGGAGCCGCCGATCACCAGCACCTGCCGCCCCGAGAAGTCGAGCGCGTTCATCTCCCCGCCTCGCCATTATGTTGTTGGTATGCTCCTCAGTGAGCGGCAGCGCCGGGACTGTCAACGCCGTTCAAACATGTGGCATCGACGTCGTGAGGCACATCCCAGGTTTCACTTCGCAGGCGTCAGCCGCCTCAGGCGGCCGGACGAGCTGTCCTCGATGATCCAGACCGCACCGTCCGGTGCGACCGCAACATCGCGGATGCGCTCGCCCATGTCCCAGCGCTCGGCTTCATCGGGCTGGCCATCCGCTCGGAACGCCACGCGAACCAGCGCGTGAGCCCGCAAGCCACCGATCAGCGCCGATCCCTTCCATTGCGGAAACATCGCACCATCGTAGAAGGCGAGGCCGGCCGGCGCGATCACCGGATCCCAGTAGAGCGGAGGTGCGGCAAGCCCGGGCCGCGTGGCATGACGCGGAATCGGCGTGCCATCGTAATTGTCGCCGTTCGAGACCAGTGGCCAGCCGTAGTTCCGGCCCGGCTCGATCAGGTTGAGCTCGTCGCCTCCGCGCGGTCCCATCTCATGCAGCCACAGCCGGCCGTCCGCTGCGAACGCCAGACCATAGGGATTGCGATGGCCGGTGGTCCACGTCTGGGCCGGTACGCCCTTGTCCTCGGCCACGGGATTGTCCGATGGCGTCGAACCGTCGAGATTGAGCCTCAGCACCTTGCCCCGCGCCTGAAGCGGATCCTGGGCGCTGTTCGACAGCATGCGGTCGCCGACGCTCAGGAACAGGTGCGTTCCCGCCGGGTCGAACGCAATGATCCCGCCGGGCTGACCGCCGCCGCCTGCGGGCGTCTGGCGCCAGATCACCACGGGATCCGTCAGCGTGGCGCCATCGTTCGCCAGAGAAAGGCCGGCACGGGTGAGAACGAGACGGCTGCCCTCGGCGCCCGGCTCGGTGTAGGTGAGATAGACCTGCGACGTCGTTGCGAAGGTCGGAGACACCGCGATGTCGAGCAGGCCGTTCTGTCCGCGCGCAGCAACGGCGGGCACATTGCCAACCTGAACTTTCTGCCCACTCTGGGTGACGACGAAGATCCGGCCCGGCTTCTCCGTGATCAGCATCCGCCCATCCGGCATGAACGCGATCGCCCAGGGCGTATCGAACTCGGCCGCGCTCTGCGCATCGAAGGGCTGGACCGCGGTTGCCTTGCGGCCGCCGGCATTGATGCTCTCAGCATGAGCGGCCGGGGCTGCGACGAGGGCCGCCACCATTGCCAACGTCATGAATGTCCTGTGCAGCGCCATGATGCCTCCGGCTGTTGATCCCTGTCGCGTGCCGCATGAATGCGGCCATTCCGGATCGGTGCCTGTCGAATGGGTCCGATTGTTGATAGCCCGGCTTCGAGCCTGCGATGCGCATTTTTCCGTGAGCCGCAAAGATGCGAACATCGTGATGCAACGTCGTGATGTCGGCCGCGCCGGCATGACAGCCGTGCACGCAGGTGATCCGCGCTCGCGTTGACTTCGGATGCCGCCGGCGTAGCTTCTCCCGCCAGAAGCGGACGCACAGATCCGCCGAGGACACCAAGGAGGACGCCATGGCGATCGCCATTCGGCAGTTGCATCCCCATTTCGTCGGCGAAGTGTCGGGCGTCGACCTGCGCCGGCCGTTGACGCCGGACGAGGCCGCTCAGCTGCAGGCCGCCATCGATCACTACGCGGTTCTGGTGGTCCACGATCAGGACATCACCGACGCGCAGCAGCTTGCCTTCGCGCTCAGTTTCGGCGAACGCGAGCAGGCGCGCGGCGGCACCGTCACCAAGAAGGAAGATTATCGCCTCTCGACGGGCCTCAACGACGTCTCCAATCTCGGCAAGGACGGCAGGCCGCTGCCGCGTGATCATCGCACGCATCTGTTCAACCTCGGCAACTGCCTGTGGCATTCCGACAGCTCGTTTCGACCGATCCCGGCGAAATACTCGATCCTGTCGGGGCGGATCGTGAACCCGAAGGGCGGCAACACCGAATTTGCCGACATGCGGGCCGCCTATGATTCGCTCGATGGGGAGACCAAGGCCGAGATCGAGGATCTCGTCTGCGAACATTCGCTGATGTATTCGCGGGGCTCGTTGGGCTTCCTCGACTACAGCGACGAGGAGAAGGAGATGTTCAAGCCGGTCAGGCAGCGGCTGGTGCGCACGCATCCTTCGCACGGCCGCAAGTCGCTCTATCTGTCGTCGCATGCCGGCGCCGTGGTCGGCATGAGCGTGCCGGAAGGACGCCTGCTGCTGCGCGACCTCACCGAGCACGCCACGCAGCCGCAATTCGTCTACGTCCATCAATGGACGCTGCACGATTTGATCATGTGGGACAACAGGCAGACCATGCACCGCGTGCGCCGCTACGACCAGTCGCAGCCGCGCGACATGCGCCGCGCCACGGTCGCCGGCACCGAGCCGACCGTCGCGCAGCAAGCGGCGGAGTAGGACGGCTTTCAGCAGCTGTCACGGGTGAGAAGCTGACGACGGCTCTCTGTACGTCGTCATTGCGAGGCGCCCTTGCGCCGAAGCAATCCAGGATCTCTCAGACGCGGCAGACTGGATTGCTTCGCTGCGCTCGCAATGACGCCGTCGAGATCGTGGCGCCCGGTTCAATCTTCGTCGTCATCCCGACGAAACCGTGCACGTGCAAGGCCTACGCGTGGCCCGCGGCGTTGGAGAGCATCCCCGGATCGATGCCGATCTTGCGCAAGGCCAGATCGTACTTGTCCTCGACATTCTCGCCGAAGATCAGCTCCGGATCAGCGTCGCAATGCAGCCAGCCATTGTCCTGGATCTCTTCTTCCAGCTGGCCGGCGCGCCAGCCGGCATAGCCGAGCGCGAGGATGGCGTGCTTCGGACCGGCTCCCTTCGCGATCGCCTTGAGGATATCGATCGTCGTGGTCAGGCAGACGCCGTCGTTGATCTTCAAGGTCGCATTGGCGATGAAGTAGTCGCTCGAATGCAGCACGAAGCCGCGCCCGGTGTCGACCGGGCCGCCGCTCAGGACCTTCATCGTCTCGGCGCTGTCGGGCAGGCTGATCTGATCGTTCTTGTCGATGATATTCAGTTGCATCAAGAGCTGAGGGAAATCGATGCTGCCGGCCGGCCGGTTCACCATGATACCCATGGCACCTTCGGCCGAATGCGCGCAGAGATAGATCACGGAGCGCTCGAACCGGGAATCGCCCATCACGGGCATCGCCACCAGCAATTGGCCGTCGAGGTAACCGCCGTGAGAGGTGTGATCCCCGATCCCGGTCACTTTGCGGCGAATGTCGCCGAGCCTTTTTGCTTCAGGATTCATCCGCGAGGACTCTCATGCTGGTCGATATCCTGATATTGGGATGCGCATCTGTCAATCAAGGTTCAGGCCTTCACGACGAAATCCGCTCACAAGCAATTCAATGGTTTGCGCCTGAACCGCACTCTAAAGACGTCTCATGTCCGCCTTGGTTCCTCGCCGCTCCGCCACCCTGCCTGCCATGATCATGCTGTTGTCCTGCTTCGCGATCGACGCGCGGGCGCAGGACAACTCGCCGTGGCAGCGCGACAGCCATTCCGCGATACGCCTGCTCGCGGGCTCGCGCACCGGGCCGGTCATGCTGGGCGGCATCGCCTTTCAGCTGCAGCCGGGATGGAAGACCTATTGGAGAACGCCCGGCGATTCAGGTGTGCCGCCGCGGTTCGACTTTTCCAAGTCGGAGAACGTCGAAGCGGTGACGGTTCTGTGGCCGGCACCGACCAAATTCGACGACGGCGCCGGCGGCCATTCTCTCGGCTATCACGATCAGGTCGTGCTGCCGCTGCGCATCGTCGCCAAGAACGCCGACAAGCCGATGACCTTGCGCGCCGACATCAGCTACGCGGTGTGCGAGCGGATCTGCATTCCGGTCGAAGCCAAGGCCGAGCTCGCCTTCACCAGCGTCGCAAGCACCGAGGACACGGCGCTGTCGGCCGCACTCGACACCGTGCCGAAGCCAGTCAATGTCGGTGATCCCAATCCGATCACGATTCGTAGCGTCAAGCGGGACGGCAAGACCGGCGTCGTGGTCGACGTCGCGGTCCCCGATGGGCGTGGTATCCAGCTCTATGTCGAGGGGCCGACGGCGGACTGGTCGCTGCCGATTCCGACGCCGCGCGACAGCGACACCCCCGGCGTCAAGCGCTTCGCCTTCGAGCTCGATGGCGTTCCACCGGGGGTGAAGCCCGATGGCGCGGCGCTGAAATTCACGCTGACCGCCTCCGACAAGGCCTACGAGTTCAACGTGAACCTGCCGTAATCCTGCGCCGCACCCGCGGCGCTGGTGGCTGATCCCCGCTGTCGGGGACGGCGCCGATCCAACCTATTCTTAACGCTGCGTTGATAGGACAGGCACCATCGCCGCGGCCAGCGCGGCCGTGGAGCCCGTCCCCTGCCGTGGCCGCAATCGATGCCCGCAACGCCCCCGCATCAACAGGTCTCGCAGCCCGGCTGAAGGCGCGTCTGCGTGCGCTAGGCGGCGGCGAAGCGTCGCTGACCCAACGGCTGGCGGGCCTGATCTTCCTCATCCGCGTCCTCAGCGCCGGCCTCGCCTATCTCAGCCAGATCCTGCTCGCGCGCTGGATGGGCGGCTCGGATTACGGCACATACGTCTATGTCTGGACCTGGGTGCTGCTGCTCGGCAGCATGCTCGACTTCGGCATCGCCTCCTCGGCGCAGAAGATCATCCCGGACTATCGCGCCGCAGGCCAGCAGGCGCTGCTGCGCGGCTTCCTCTCCGGCGGCCGCTGGCTGACCCTGGCGACGTCCAGCATCGCCGCGCTGCTGCTCGCCGGCCTGATCGCCCTGCTGTCGCCCTGGATCGACGCCGGCGAGATCGTTCCGCTCTATATCGGCTGCTTCACGCTGCCCGCCTTCGTGGTCGCCAATACCCAGGACGGCATCGCGCGCTCGCACGACTGGATGACGCTCGGGCTGATGCCGCAATTCATCATCCGCCAGACGCTGATCATCGGCTTCACCGCAGGTGCGGTCGTGCTCGGCTTGCAGCTCGGCGCCACCGCGGCGATGGCCGCGAGCGCGGCCGCGGTGTGGATCGCGATGCTCGGCCAGATGCTGGCGCTGAACGTCAGGCTCGGCCGCCATCTCGAGGCCGGGCCGAAACATTACGACCTCAAGGGCTGGCTCGCGGTGTCGCTGCCGATCCTCCTGGTCGAGAGCTTCTATCTGCTGTTGTCCTACACCGACGTACTGGTGCTGCAGCAGTTCCGCAAGCCGGAAGAGGTCGGCATCTATTTCGCGGTCGTGAAGACGCTCGCCCTGGTCTCGTTCATCCACTACGCGATGTCGGCGACGACAGCGCATCGTTTTGCCGAGTATCACGCGCTCGGCGACAAGGCGCGGCTGTCGGCGTATGTCGCGCATGCCATCAAATGGACGTTCTGGCCGTCGCTCGCGGCGACGCTGGTGCTGCTCGCGCTCGGCAAGCCGCTGCTGTTTCTGTTCGGCGCGCAGTTCACCCAAGGCTACGACATCATGTTCATCGCCGCGATCGGGCTCGTGGTGCGCGCCGCCATCGGCCCGGTCGAGCGGCTGTTGAACATGCTCGGCCAGCAGCGCGCCTGCGCGTTCGCCTATGCGGCGGCCTTCGTCATGAATCTGATGCTGTGCGTCGTGCTGGTTCCGCGCTTCGGCGGCCATGGCGCCGCGGCCGCCACCTCGCTGTCGCTGGTGTTCGAGACCGTGCTGCTGTTCCACATCGTCAAGCAGCGGCTCGGACTGCATGTTCTTGCCTTCGGCAAGGCATCCTGACGAAACCTTGTTGACGCATCTGTTGCGTCATCTTGGCCTCCGCTTGACGGAACTAAGGGCTTCACACCGACCCATCTCTCGTCGCGCAATGATCACGCAAGTGTTGATGCGGACGCCTTGATTTGGGCGCGATTGGCCGGGCACATGGTTCCATCGCGCGGGGGAGATCGAAATGTCGAGACTGGGGCTCGCAGTGTCGCTGGCCGGAACTTTGTTGTTGGCCGGCTGCATGGAGGCGACGTTGTCACCGACGTCGGATGCGGCCCTGACACCGCGCGACCGTCAGCTGTTAGCTCGCGCGCCCTACGCGGAGGCGCAGATCCCGCAGCAGTTCCAGCGCCACATCGTCGAGTACACCCGGCAGGAAGAGCCGGGCACGATCATCGTCGATACCGATGCGCGCTTTCTCTACTACGTGCTCCCGGACCGCAAGGCGATCCGCTACGGCGTCGCCGTCGGCGAGGAGGCGATGGCCTTCTCCGGCGTCGCCACGGTCGGCAAGCTGGCAGAGTGGCCGGACTGGGTTCCGACCGCCGAGATCCAGGCGCGTCTCGGTCCTTATCCCAAGCGCGTTGCCGGCGGCCCGGCCAATCCGCTCGGCGCCCGCGCGATCTATCTCTACGAGGGCAACAAGGATTCGCTGTACCGGATTCACGGCACCAACCAGCCCGAATATATCGGTCAGGCCATTTCATCCGGCTGCATCCGCATGACCAACACCGACGTCGCCGATCTCTACGGCCGCGTTCAGATGGGCTCGACCGTGGTCGTGCTGCCGCCGGGCCAGAGCGTCGCGTCATCAACCGCGAACGTCTTCGCGCGCCGCAGCTGACTTCATGAACGCTTGACGCGCCCTAGCCGTAGCGCAGCTTCAGGCCGAGGATCGCCGCCACCAGTCCCAGCGTGATGGCATTGGCGACGACCAGCGGCAGATCGCTGATCAGCGCGCCGTAGAGCAGCCACATCGAGTTGCCGGTGGTCTGCAGCACGAACATGCCGGCCGAGATGTCGTGGGTCGAGCGCGACCGCCAGGCCTTGATGACCTGTGGCAGGAACGAGCTCGTGGTGCAGATGGCGGCGCCGAGGCCGATGATCGTGGTCAGCAAGATGGAGATCCGTGCGCTGCGTGGGGACGCACGCTTGTAGAACGGGCCGCGCCGAAGCGAAACCCATCATCGCACCGGAAACGATCGCTCAGCTTCGAGCACAGGGCATTCCACAACAACGGTCATTCCCCGCGAAGGCGGGGAATCCAGTACGCCGCAGCGTCTCGGTCGATCATCGGTGCTGGTGGAATACTGGATCGCCCGCCTGCGCGGGCGACGACGACGGAGTGATGAAGGCACGTATCCGCTCAAACCCGTCGTGGCCGCAAGCGGACCGCTTACGCCGCCGTCCAGCCGCCGTCGATCGACAAATTGGTGCCGGTGATCTGGGCCGCATCGTCGCCGCACAGGAACAGCGCCAGCGCGGCGACCTGCTCCACCGTGACGAACTGCTTGGTCGGCTGCGCATCGAGCAGCACGTCGTTGATGACCTGCTCCTTGGTCATGTTGCGTGCCTTCATCGTGTCCGGGATTTGCTTTTCGACCAGCGGCGTCCAGACATAGCCCGGCGAGATGCAGTTGCAGGTGACCTTGAAGGTCGCGAGCTCCAGCGCCACCGTCTTGGTGAGGCCGGCGATGCCGTGCTTGGCCGAGACATAGGCCGACTTGAACGGCGAGGCCACCAGCGAGTGCGCGGAAGCCGTGTTGATGATGCGGCCCCAGCCGCGCTTCTTCATGCCCGGCACTGCGGCGCGGATGCCGTAGAAGGCCGAGGAGAGATTGATCGCGATGATCTGCTCCCACTTCTCCGGCGGAAAATCCTCAATCGGCGAGACGAACTGGATGCCGGCATTGTTGACGAGGATGTCGACCGAGCCGAAGGTCGTCTCGCCGAGCGCGATCATGCCGGCGATTTCGGCCGGCTTGCTCATGTCGGCCGGCGAATGCACCGCCTTGACCTTGAAGTCGCTCTCGATCGCCGCGCGCTCCTTTTCGATATCGGCGGGCGCGCCGAAGCCGTTCAGCACGATGTTGGCGCCGGCAGAGGCAAAGGCGCGCGCATAAGCGAGACCGATGCCGCTGGTCGAACCGGTCACGACCGCGGTCTTGCCCTTCAGATTCGTCGTCATTCGCGTCACTCCTTCTTGGCGGCGGCGAGGGTGCCGTCCTGGGTGAGATCGTAGGTGACCATGGTCTCGCCGGACTGCGGCTGCTCCAGCAGATCCTTGCGGCGCATCGTCAGATGGACGTCGCGCACGCCCGCCTCCCAATGCTCCACCATTGCAACATGGGAGAAGTCGTAGTCCTTCGAGGACGTCTCGTAACCCTTGCTGCGGTAGATCAGGTGCACCACCGTGACCGTGCTCTCCCTCGCCGCCTGACACAGGATCTCGAGCGACGGATCGTTGCGCAGCTCGTCCGGCAGCTTGGCATAGAGCTCGCGCAGCGCCTTTCGCGTGTTGTGGATCATGCGGTTCTTGTCGGTGTTCATCCGCGTCCTGCTGGAATAGCGGATGTCCTTCTCGCGCTCGGCGGCCTCCAGCAGCGTCTTCGGCAGATCGCCGCGGGCCGAGAACAGGTCGACCTGGAAGATCAGGAGATCGCGGTCGGTCTCGGTGTCGAGCACGTAGTCGAGCGGCGTGTTGGAAGCGATGCCGCCGTCCCAATAATGCTCGCCGTCGATCTCGACCGGCGGAAAGCCCGGCGGCAGCGCGCCCGACGCCATGATGTGCTCGGGGCCGAT
>JBARNF010000055.1:0-11895 GCA_049802835.1 Bradyrhizobium sp. | reverse complement strand
GCCGCGCGCTGATCCGCTTCCCGAAAGCGGGCATCGACGCCGCTGCGGATCGCATGTTCGCGTTGGTCACAGACAAGATCATCCGCAACGTGTCGGTTGGCTACTCGATCGATGAGGTCCGCGTTGTCGAGCCCACGAAAGAGGGTGAGGTCGAGAAACGCATCATCACGCGTTGGACGCCCTTTGAGGTGTCCTTTGTCACCATTCCCGCTGATGCCGGCGCGCAGGTGCGTGCGGCAGGCGAGACCTATGCAGTCATCATCAGTCGGGCGGCGCCCGAAGCCAAGGAAGCAGTCACGATGGACGAAGAGATCACCACCACGACCGAAACCCGCGCTGCGCCGGTTGTCGTGCCCGCCACGCCCTCGGTGGCCGCCCCGGTGGTCGATGAAGCCGCGACCAGGGCCGCCGTAGCCTCGGAGCGTTCGCGCGTCTCGGAAATCACCACGCTGTCCGTGCGCCATGGCATGGCCGCCGACTTCACGGAGAAGCACATCAAGGACGGCACCTCGCTGGATGAGGTCCGCGTCGCCGTTCTGGATGCTGTCGCGGCTCGCCACGCCAAGCAGCCGATTTCGGGGCGCGTCGAGGTGATCACGGACGAAGGCGACACTGTTCGCGCGGCCGTCGAGAACGCCATTCAGCATCGCGCCAATCCGGGCGGCGTCAAGCTGGCCCCGGAGGCTCGCGAGTGGCGCGGCATGTCCCTGATGGAGCTGGGCCGCACCTTCCATGAGCAGACCACGGGCGAGCGCCTGCGTGGTCTCGGCAAGATGGAGCTTGCGGGCCGTCTGCTCGGCATCGACAACGGCATGGGCATGCGTTCGGGCGGCATGATGTCCACCTCGGACTTCCCGAACATCCTCGCGAACGTGATCTCCAAGCGCCTGCGTCAAGCCTATGACGTGGCACCACAGCATTGGAAGCGGCTTTCGCGCCAGAACAACGCGCCGGACTTCAAGGAACGGGCGGTGATGCAGCTTTCCAGCCTGCCGCAGTTGAAGCGGATCACGGAAGGCGGCGAGTACACCTATGCCGGCATGACCGATGCCAAGGAAAGCTACGCGCTGGCGACCTTCGGCCGCATCATCTCGGTGACCCGTCAGACCCTGATCAACGACGACATGGGCGCCTTCGATCGCATTCCGATGCTGCTCGGCCGCGCTGCGGCGGAGACCGAGGCGAACGTCTTCTGGCAGATCATCCTGACCAACCCGAAGATGGGCGATGGCGTTCCGCTGTTCGACGCCAAGCACAACAACATTGGTGCGGCGGATGGCGTCAACGTCACCTCGCTGAACGTCGCCCGCGTTGCGATGCGCAAGCAGGCGTCATTCCCGGCGCCGGGCGAAAAGCCCGAACCGATGAACCTTACGCCGGCTCTGATCCTGTCGTCGCCGGACAAGGAAACCGAAATCCAGCAGTTCCTTGCGACCACGCTGTACCCGCAGTTGGATGCGCAGGTGAACCCGTTCAAGGGCTCGCTGGAGGCGATCGTTGAGGCGCGCCTGTCGGGCAACGCTTGGTATCTGTTCGCTGACCCGGCGACCATTGACACCTTCGAATACGCCTATCTGGAGGGCGAGGAAGGTCTTTATACCGAGAGCCGCCTTGGCTTCCACGTGGACGGTATCGAGATCAAGGGCCGTCTGGACTTCGCCGCGAAGGCGATCGATTGGCGCGGCATGTCCATGAACCCGGGCAACGCAGCCGCGAAGTAATTCTGGGCTCCTTCATTCATTGATAGCGGTCGGCGCGTCACAGCGCCGGCCGGTTCTGTTTCCTCTCAAGCGAAGTGAGAACGCATGATCAACTATTTGCGCAAGGGCGACACGATCGATGTCACCCTGACCTTTGCCGTTGTGGGCCATCAGCCCTACCTTTTTGGCGCCGGGCTCTTTGGCTATCCGATGACTGATGGTGCGATCGGCGATACCGTCGCGGTCAAGCGCGGCGGCGTCTACGGCAACCAACCCAAGGACCCGGCAGCGGCTTGGAACGCCTATGACCTCATCTATTGGGACAACACCAAAAAGGTGTTCACCACCACGGCGGTCAACAACACCCGCGTGGGCATCGCCGACGCTGCGGCTGCGCAGGCTGATACCGTGGGCGTCGTGAACCTCGATCAGCGCATCGGCTGATCTCATGGCGTCACCGTTTGACCGGGCTATCGCCGTGGCGGCGGTGATGCATGACCGGGTGCAAGGCGAGCTATTCACCTTCGTTCCGCAGAAGTATCAGACGGACCGTAACGCGCCGCAGATCCCTGACACCGATAGAGCCATCGTCGAGCACGTCCTGTGCCCCTTTGGCGATGGCGCAGCTCGTGCGGCGGGTGGCCCGTTTCACCAGGTGGGCGTGCAGCCTGAAAGGGCTGGGCTCTCAACCTCGCGGCCTTATGTCTCGCTCAATCTGTCCATGCTGCCCTGGCGCCCGCGCCAAGGCGACATCGTTACGAGAGAAAAAGCCGAGCAGCGCTATCGGGTCTCCGAGGTGCTGCCCTCGACGCCCGGCTTTGTCCGCCTCTCGCTCAATGGGGTTAGCTGATGCTCGCGCGCGATTTCACACGCCTGACCGCGCTCGAAGCCATCAGGCCTTCGGCTTTGTTGGCTACCAACGGGCCATGGCCGACACAAGCGGGCCCGTATGTGTCCGACTCGAAAATCGATCCCATTGACGATGTGAACGGCGACGAAAAGCGCTCGCTGATCGGCGTCTATACCGAGGGCTCCTCGCTGGTGAAGGTCGCGCAAAATGGTCCCGTCTTCTACAAGGGCGAATGCGATCTCGTTTTTGAGCTGTCGGTTGTCGCCAACTATCCCGGCGCCAACGGCGAGGTGGTGGTTGATTTCGCAGACACCGATGCGGCTGTCGAGACCATGCTTGGCGTCATGGAAGAGCAGATCATCCACGCTCTGCACTATGGGCCGACGGGCAAGCTCTTTCGGCAAATGGTCAAGCTGCCGTTCGACGAATGGCACTCGACGGTGAAAAGCCGGTCGGGCGAGGAAGACATTCGCGTGGCTCGGCGCACCGTCCGGGGGCGCATCCATGTGCGGGAGACCATGTACAGCCCGGCGCCCACGACGCAGCCGGTTGATTTCGATCGCCTTCCAACGGGGCTGCAATCGATCGCCAACCAGTTGGGCGCCTCGACCTATCTGCACGATCTCGCGCTCGGAATGGCGCGTCTCGCTCCGGTGATGCCGCTGCGTGTGGATCTCAACGGCGTGGGCATCACGGCAAAGCCCCAACCCGGCGTCAACGGCACCGTGCCGTTACAGACGTCCGCGAACAACCTTCAAGGCTGAAATGACGAACATCTTTGTGAAGCCGGCGCCTCTCGGCGACGGCCAAGGGGTTGCGCGCGTGCGTGATCCATTTACGGGCATCGTGCTCGCTGAGGAAGGCGAGTGGAAGGAGCTGACAACCTTCTGGAACCGCCGCGTTCTCGGCAAGGACGTGGTCAAGGCCACGCCTGAGACGCCACCGGCTGCGCCTGCGCCTGCGCCTTTGCCTGCCCAGCCTGCCGCGCCGGCCTTCGTTCGCTGTGCCGATTGCACGGACGCTGTTTGCGTAGCGGCCTCTCGCTGCGCCCGGACCGCTCCGCCGGCCAACTAGCGGCAACCCACACCCCTTGAAATCGATCAACCCGGCGACGCGCAGAGCGTCGCGCGGGCGTGGAGTCACGTCTGTATGTCTGTGTTGTTCAACAACATTCCTTCGAATGAGTTGGTCCCGTTTTATTACGCGGAGATCAATAGCGGCGGCACGCCGTACACCAACAGCCCGCGCGTCCTTCTGACGGGGCAGATGCTTGCAACGGGAAAGGCCCCGGTTGGCAAGGTCTGTGGCCCGATCGCCAGCGAGCGCGAAGCCGATATTCGGTTCGGTGTCGGCTCGATGCTTTCGGCGATGTATCGCATCGCGCGCAAGAACGCTCCCTTCCAGCCGCTCTGGGCAATGCCCCTGGCCGAGCCTGCCGGAGCGCAGGCGGCGGGCTCTCTGGTGTTCACAGCGCCGGATGTCACCGGGGCGGCAATCCTGTGGTTCATGGGGCGCCGGGTACCGTTCCAGGTGAACGCGTCCGACACCGCGGCGAACGTTGCGACCAGTGCCGCCGCAGCCATCAATGCCATGGGGTTGCCGGTCATGGCGGCCCCTGATGCCGCCACAGCCGGCAAGGTCAACCTTACCGCTCGCCATGTCGGTGCGGTCAGCAATGGCCAAGAGCTGACGTTCGCTACCGATGAGTCCAACGTGCTCGATAGCACGAACACCACGGTAACGCGTCTGTCGGGTGGCAGCGGCGTCCCTGATCTTGCCGGTCCGCTCGCGACGCTCGGCGATCAGGAATACGACTTCATTGCCGCGCCGTATTCGGACGCGCCTTCGCTCGACGCCATTCGCGATTTCATGAGCGATCGAAGCGGGCGCTGGTCGCCGATCCAGCAGCTTTACGGCCACTACTTCACCGCGCAATACGGCGCACTGTCAGCCCTGGTGACGTTCGGCAACACCCGCAACGACCCGCATGCGACCATCGTGGGCATGCCGCGATGCCCAACGCCCGAATGGGAATTCGCCGCCGCTGCCGCCGCGATGGCAAGTGCGCACCTCGCCAATGCGCCGGAGGTCTCTCGCCCGCTGCAGACGCTGATCCTTACCGGGGTGATGCCGCCGCGCGATCGGTCCCTGTGGTGGGACATCCCGGACCGTCAGGCGCTGTACGCCGATGGCTTGGGTGCGTGCAAGATCACGAGCGACGGCCAAGTGGCGGTCGATCGCTTCTGCACCACCTATCAATTCGCGGCAGCCGGCGTTGCGGACGGGACCTTCCGTGACGTCGAGACGATGTTCCAGTTGGTCTATATCGCTCGCTACTTCCGCACGGCGGTCTCAACCGTTCACGGTCGGCAGGCCCTGGCCGATGACAATCCGTTCAACCTGCCGCAGATCGCAACGCCAAAGTCGGTGCGCAATACGCTCATTCACGCCTACAACGATCTTGTGGCGCTGGGGGTCTGCGAAAATGCCTCGTTGTTCGCGCAGTATCTCGTCGTGGAGCGCGACCAGAGCGACGCCAACCGGATCAACGCGTACCTGCCGGTGGACGTGGTCAACCAGTTGCGTGTCTTCGCCGCGAACATCACGGCCTACCTGCAATATCAGACGGCATCCGGCGAGGCGGCGGTCTAACGACCGCGCCATCAACGGCGCGCGGCATAGGGCCGGGCGCCTCCAGCGCAGCATTCCAATCGAACAGGAAATTACATGGCTGACGATCTCAGCGATTACAGCTTTGGCGGTCGCATCTCGATCACCGCCGGCGCCACCCGTTTTACGCCGAGTGACGGCGATGTCACGATCGAGCCGACCAATATCAAGACGGAAGCGAAGGCCAACGGCGACGGCTCGCCCTGTTACACGGCGACGCCAAAGCTTCCCGGCGCCAAGATCAAGTTTCGCGATAGCTCCGGCATCGTCTGGAACGACATCATCAGGCAGTCCCTCGACGTGACCATTGTCGAGGAAGACAACAACCGAACCCATATCTTCACTTCATGCCGCGCCGTGGGCGACCCGGAGGTCAACATCTCCAATGGCGAGGTGAGCGGCATGGAAATTCGCGGCCAGCAGTATCAGAAATTGCTCGGCTGACGGTGCGGCGCTGGTGGGCAAAGGCTCGCCGGCGCCGTCGCGCTTTGAGAATTAAGGGGGGCGCATGGCGCGCGAAACAAAAGAAATCCCGCTTCCGAAGCCGTTCGACAACGGCAAGGGCGGCATGGTGACAAAAATTGTTCTGCAGGAACCTTCGGCGCCGGATTACTTCGCGCTCGGCGACCCGCAAACGTGGGTGCGCGCTTCGGCCGGCGCGGCGCTCGTGGACAATGACGCGGCGATCAAGGCCTATACCGAGCGCATGATCATCGAGCCTGATCCGCTGCTCGCGATGTCTCAAATGGGGCTCCTCAACGCAATTGCGGTGAAAAGGGGCATCCTCGGTTTTTTTTCGGTCTCAAGCCCGACACCATCGGACTGATCTGGGATTACCTCGTTCTGATCGAGCGCATCGTTGACGCTGATGTGGCCGACCGGGCGGGGTTCTCCGAATTGTTTCGATGGTCGGAGCGCGCGATCAAGGTGCGTAAGCGGCGGAAGGGTTGAGTTGGATGGGAACGGTTATTGAGGCCCTTGCCGTTATCAAGGGCAAGGATGAGACCGGCCCGGCCGTTGCGTCGATCACGCGCAGGCTTCACGAATTGTCGCGGGCTGCCGGCGCGCTCGGCCGGGACCTGCAGAAGCAAATGAGCGTCGCGGCCAGCACTGCGACGCAGGCGGAAAGGCATATAGCGCGAGCGCAGAAAGCGACGGAGCGGACCGCGCTCATTCCCAAGCTGGCGATGGGCGGTTTGGCGGTGCAAGGCGTCACCGTTGCCGCACAGATGGCGTTTGAGGCGGCGCACAAGGCGATCGAACCCGCGTTCAACCGGCAGCATGAGCGGGTGCGCATGCTGGCGTCCGGCATGAAGCCGGAGGAGATCGACGAGGCGGAACACGCTGCCCAAGGCCTCTCGAAAGAGTTCAAGGCCTTCCCGGTCACGTCGATCATGCACACGCTGCGCAACGCGCGTGCGATCACGGGCTCCTACCATGAGGCGGCCGAGGTCATCAGGCCTCTCATTGCGCTGGGAGATACGGCGCTCGGCGCGCATCCCGAACGCCGCGACGAGATTTTGGAGCAATTGGACTCGCTGTCCAAGTCGATGGAGATCAGAGGCGTTACGCAAGACACGGAACGCTTCAAGCATGTCATGGATTTGACCGCGAAGGCGATCAACGTCAACGGCGACACGCTGAAGATTGACGACTTCGCCCAGATGGCGATGTACAGCCGGGCGGCCGGGCCAAAATTGTCCGATGAATTCTTTGTGCAAATCGGCTCTGCGATCGCGCAAGAGTTTCGCGGTGCGCAAGCAGGTACGGCGTTCGGCGGGCTCTATAACGAGACAGTCGGCGGCCATATGAACCATGTGGGTGCGACGAAAGCTCACGACCTTGGCATTACTGCACCCGGCGGCGTTCATTGGGACAATAAGCACCAGCACATCATGGGCCTCAACCCAGGCGGCCTCATCGATATGGAGCTGCTGCAGGCGAACCCGCTCGATTGGTATTGGAAGCATCTCGATCCGGCGCTCAACAACTATCGCGATCCGAAAACCGGCAAGCCGTTGAGCGAAGCGGATAAAAATAGCTGGATCCAGACGATGTTCCCGGGCCGAGTGGGCCAGCTCATGGGGGTGTTCCGCGGGCAAGCCGGGCGGCTCGGAAAAGACGTCCACCTCCAAGCGGGGGCGTTAGGTGTCTATGAAGGCGCCCACCTCTTCGAGGATCAGGACCCGCTCGTGAAAGAGCAGGCGCTCAAGTCCGGCTTTGACAATTTGCTGGCGGACCTGGGCGGTCCTGCGGTCCCGGCTGCCAACCGGAGCATGAACATGATGCAGACCGCCCTCCAATACATGGATGATCGGCTCCATGAGAAGCCGTCAGCGTCCGATCCGACGTTCGGCAGGCAGGGCGCCGGGACGATAGGCGCGCCTATCGTGGGCAACTCGCTGATTACGGGGCTGAAGTACCTGGAGTACAGGGCCTCACCTCGTGCTCGGTTGGATGCGCTGGACGTTCTCGATCAGAACGACAAGCGGGTGGCAGCGTTGGGTATGCCGGCGACAACGGCGGCAATCACGGCGAGGAACGCCTTGCAGCGTCAAGAGCTCGAGACTCAGTTAGCCGATTTCGGCTACGCCAAGCCCGATGCTGTCGGCCGCCGCTGGCGTCCCGGCGTGAGCTGGTCGGTTGGTGGCGACGTCCAGCACATGGATGACATCCGGGCTGCGGTTAACCCGGCGCAGGCGCAGACGGTGACCGCGCAGGTGGAGGGCCAAGCCACGGTTGGCGTCAACGTCACTGTCGACGCCTCGCCGGACCTGTTGGCGAAGGTGGACCAACGGGCGCAAAGCGCGGTCATGCAGTTGAGGCAGACGGGCACGCCCGCGACGGGCACTGCCGGATCACTCGGCGCATCATCGCCCGACGCGTCACCGTCTCGCTAGGGCACGCGCGGCTTTCAAACAGGCCCGCCATCGAGCAGCGCGGGCCGCTGGCGCGTTTAAATCCCAATGGGGCGCAATGGTCGCCTGTCACGAAACGGCGGCTCTGCAGGGCAGCCGTTTTTGTTGTTTCGTGCGATACAAAATCTGGTGGCTGATGGCGCAACTTCGCGACTGGCTCTCGACATTGTGGCCGGCGAGCTACAAGGGCGTGCCGTTCTACTTCGAACAGGACAAGGAAAAGGGCGGAAGGGGCCTCGTTATCCATGAGTTTCCGGAGCGCGATGACCCCTTCATCGAAGATTTGGGCGAGGCACCGCGGTTCTACGGCGGCTCTGCCTATGTCCATGGCGACAACGCCGACGCCTTGGCGAGCGCGCTGAAAGATGCCTTGGCGTCCAAGGGCGCCGGCATGTTGGTGGTGCCTTACTTCGGGCCGGTGACGGTTCACTGCAAGGATTTCGAGCGCGCCACGGCGCGCGATCACATGGGCTATGTGGCCTTCTCGCTTGAATTCGTGCGCGAGGGCTCCTCGACGGGTCTTGTATCGGTCCCCCTGCTGCAGAACATCGCCTATGTCGCGGCGGACGCCCTGTCGGCCTCGATCGGGCAGGCGCTCCTGGGAACGGTGACCGTCTACAACAGGCCTGCCTCCGTCGTATCGGCAGTCACGGATGCATTGGGGCAGGGCGCCGCTGCTCTCGACGTCATCCGGCAGAGCTACCCGGTTGATCCTACGGTGTCGGCAACGGTGCGTGATGCCATTCCTTCGCTGGTCGCCGGTTTCTCTACAGCGATCACGAATGACGCCATTCCGGGCGCCCGGGCCGCAACGGCTGTGACCAACCTGGTCGAGCTGGTCAGAACCACAATGGACGCGATGCCGGCGGACAGCGCAACGCGCGCCACGGTCGAGCTGATCCAAGCCTTTCCGCCGGAGCCCGTAGGGACGTACCCTACGCCAAACCAGGCGCTCGCCGCCGCGAACGCCGCGGCTGCTGCTCGTGCTGTGCGATTGGCGGCTCTGACTGCCTATGCAGAGGCCGTGGTGCGGACAATCTTCTCCTCGCGCCCAGATGGCGTGACGGCGCGGGGCCAAGTCGCCGAGCGGTTCGAAAGCGAGCTTTATCAAGCCAACGGTGCCGAAAACGCCGCTCTGTTCCTCTCGATCGAGGATCTTCGGGACAAGGTTATTGATTGGCTCTCGCAAACAATCGCGAACCTTGCGCCGGTGATCACGGTCGAAAGCAACGTGCAACAGACGTCGCTTGTTCTCGCCTGGATTTTGTACGCCGACCCGACCCGCGCGGATGAGCTGGTTGCCCGCAACGCGGTGCAGAGCCCGTTCTTCATGCCTCGGATGATCACGGCGCTTTCGAGGTAGCAGTGCTCAACAGTGAAACGGTGACCGTCCTTGCCAATGGCATGCAGTGGACGGCGTGGAAGAGCGTGAATGTCATGGCTTCTTTCAAACACGCGGCGCGGTCGTTCTCGATCGTTGCCGCAGCCGAGCCCGGCGGTTCGGCAACGGCCTGGACGTTCAAGGCCGGAACCCAAATCGATATCCTGTTCAACGGTGATCTCGTGTGCCGCGGCTTCGTCGACCGCTATCAGCCCAGGAGAAGGGGGCATAGCGCCGCAGAGATAATCATCTCGGGGCGCTCCAAGTCTCAGGACTATATCGATAGCAGCGCGATGCACGATACCAACCAGTTCAAGAACAAGGACCCGCAGGAGATCGGGGCCGAGCTTGATCAATTTGGCGTCGGCATATCGACTGATCAGAAACTGAAGAAAATCCCAACCTATCGCATCACGCCCGGTGAAACGGCCTTCCGCTGTATCGAGAGGCTTTGCAGAGAGCAGGGCGTGTTTATGGTCGGGCAGGCGGATGGCTCGATCAAGATCACGATGGGCGGACAGGACCGCCACGCGGGCGCGCTGATGGAAGGCGTGAATATCGAGGAAGCCGAGGCCGATCATAATTGGTCGGGGCGCCATTCGCATGTTCACGTGCGCGGACAGAAGCCCTCAGGCCAAAACGACGATGATTTGCAGGTGGAGGGCACGGCGCAGGACCGCGACGTGAACCGCTATCGCCCGGTGCTCGTGCATCACGATGGCGACACGGACAATGATCGAGCGAAGAAGCGCGCGGCAACCCGCCGCGATCGGGAAGCAGGCAACGCGCTCAAGGCCAACATCACGACGCAGGGCTTTCGCGATGATGCCGGGAAGGTTTTCGAGCCCGGCTATCTGATCTTCGTGCAGGACACGTTCCTGGACATCCAACAAGACATGGCAATCGAATGCGTCGAGTTTTCGCAGGACCGCAAAGACGGCTCATGGAGCGGTCTTTCACTGGTCGACCCGCGCGCGCTCGGCGGCAAGGGCGCCAAAGGCGGTTCGGCTGGCGACGCATGGTCGAGCGACGCAGGAGGCGATAACTGATGATGCATTGGTATCCTGAAGGGCAGGAGGGCGTCATCGGGACGCTGCGGCGCTCCAAGCTCACAAAAACCGATGACAGCGGCTCCGAACAGATGCTCGCGAAGCTCACGGGCCTCAAGACCGAGCAATTCGAGAACGTCTATAGAGCGCAAGGCTTCGGCCTGTCGTCGCATGCGCCGCAAGGCTCGGTCGGCCTATTCTTGGCATTGGGCGGCCGCTCCGATCGCCTGATAGGCCTCGGCTTCGAGCACAAGGACTACAGGCCAAAGAACACGCCTGAGGGCGGCGTCATCCTGTACGACCATAAGGGGGACGTGGTCCGCGTCTTCCCGGACACGATGGAGCTGTATCACGCCAAGCAGATCAAGCTCTCCATCGGCGCCGGGTTGAAATCGAGCGACGACGCGTCTTGCACCATCGTGCTGACGAAAGACGCCCTGACGATCACCCGGGGGCAGTCGAGCGTCAAAATCGAAGACGCGCAGATCACGCATACCTCGCCGCATGTCATCGTCAAAAGCGATCGCGTCGATCTAGGAGACCCGGGCGGAACGCCCGTGCTCACGGTTGCCGGACCCGCGACCAAGGTCTTTGCGGTCTAACTCACATGGCAAATGATGTTGTGATCCGGGTAGCCGAGGGCTGCGACCCGGAATTCAATCTGCTTTGGGACTCCATATGGGACGCCTCGCGAGGCGTTGCCGATTGGGCCGTCTCGACCAACGAGCCCTTCAACGTCGGCGGCCTCTCGGCCTCCAACGCGATCGACACGGCGGTTGCCATCCTGCTGTTCACTGACAAGCGGGTGGATCAGACGCACCCGCTTTACTTCCTCTGCGATGGAGACCCCCGGGGCTGGTGGGGCGATGGCATCGCGATCGATGCCGATGACGAGCCGTTGGGCTCGCTCCTCTGGCTGCTTGAGCGCGCTCCGATGACGATCGCGGGCTTGCCGGCCTCGCAATGGGCAATCCTGTTCGCCTCCGAGGCCCTGCAGACGCTGAAAGATCAGCGCGTGTGCGCACGGATCGATGTGACGGCAACGCAAGACAACGTCGCAGGAATGATCAAGCTGCTCGTGAAGCTCTACGCGCGTGACGGCACCGTGATCTTTGATCACCAATTCGACCTTCTTTGGAGCCTAGTGGCAAGTTGAGTTTTTCAATCCCAACTCTACAGGACTCGGTGACACGTGCAGCGAGGGCCTTTCGTTCCTACCTGCCGAGTACCAATGCTTGGATACGGCCCAACAACATCGGCCCAACCGCGAAAGTCTTCGGCGGTATCGAGCATCTGATTTTCGGCTTCGCGGACTACATCCAAAAGC
>JBARNF010000054.1:0-1813 GCA_049802835.1 Bradyrhizobium sp. | reverse complement strand
TGAATGTTGCGATCTACAGACATGTCTCGGCAGAAGGGCAATGTGGCATCGATACCGACAGGAGTCGGAGTATAAGAACATATCTAGAACAACTCAAAAAGGCTATATATGTTGTCGGCCGCCGCCTTAAATGGCGGGCCTTTTGCAATTTTTTCCGCAGAATTCTGGGGCGTCGACGCACCATGAGCCAAGAATTCAAGATAGTCAGGTTTCAGATCGATACCGATGAGGTCCGTAGGCTGCCCAACCGGCAGCGCAACCAGTTGGTCGGCTGCATGCATGCGCACAACGAACTGGTGGTACTGAACCGGTTGTTGATGTTCTCGCTCAATGATGTGGGCGAAGGCGAGCTTCACGATCACGCACATGGCGTCCAGATGTGGACCGTTATGCAGCTGCTGACCGGTAAGCTCTTCGAGACATGGAATATGCTGATCGAGAGGTTCCTGAAATCCAGCCCCGAAGATCCCGCCATCGCCGCTTTGAGCGATGGGCACAGGAAGGAGCTTGAATGGCTTAAGGACTATTTTGGCGTTTCGCCGCTGAAGGATACCGCGCTACGCACGATCCGCGACAAGACGGGCTTTCACTATGACAAGCTGAATCTCAATCAGGCGGTTGGTGCACTGACCGAACACGAGAGCATGATCTACGTGGCCGAGCATCCTGCAAATGCGTGCTATTACCTCGGCTCGTCCTTAGTCTTCAGTGCAGCGTTTGCGGCAATCGCGGACAAGCGTGTCGATACGTCGGCCATGAACCAAACAGAACGGATGGCGGCGGGCGTCAAGATCGCCCTCGATGAATTGAACGAAGCCAATCATCGCATCCACAATGTTCTCTACGGGATCATCAAGCTGCTGTTGGAGCAGGCGGCAGGAGGCTCGCTCGACAATCTTGACCGGCTGGATATTCGGGTCGCGGGTGCGCCCAAATCCACGATGGTCACGCTCCCGATGTTTGTTAACATTAGCGAGCCGGATAAGAAGCCGTAGAATAGCCGATCTCGACTAACTAGCCTTATTCGTCCGGCTGGACGATCTCGATATTGTCCTGCCCGCGCGAGCCGTCGTCGCGCGACGATTTGACCAGTCCCGCCTCGACCCGCCGGGCGAACTCGGTGCTGCCGCCGCTCGCCAGCTCCTTGGCCTGCGCGATCCATTGCTCCCGCTCGATCCGGCCTGCGAACGCCAGATAGGAGCCGACCCATTTGGTGTGGTCAGCGGTCCAGGCTGCGATCTGCCCGAAGTGCCAGATGCCGAGGCCATGCAGCCGAGCCTCGTTCTGCTTGCCGATGCCCTTGATCCGCTTGAGGTCGTCAGCTTTGCCCCCGTGCGGGGCAGCGAGGCCAAGTGGCCGGGCTCCGGCATATTTGTCCTCGCTCTCGACCTTCGGCATCAGCGCCGGCAGCTGCGCGCCCAGGGTGCTCGCCTCGTCCTCGCTCAGGAGCGCGTCGGCCTGATCGTCGATCGTGATCGCGCCCGACTTCACCGCGGTCGAATGCACGGTGTCGAGACCCGCCGCCAGCAGCTTCGCCTGGGCGATCCAGTGCTCGCGCTCGATCCGGCCAGGGAAGGCCATGTGATCACCGACCCAGCTCGCATGAGCGGGTGACCACTCCGCGATCTGGCTGAAATGATAGACGCCGATGTCGTTGAGGATGCGCTCGTTGCCCGCCCCGATGCCCCTGACGAGCTTGAGATCATCCGCGGTGCCATCGGGCGCGGGCAAGGCCGGTGGCTTGTCGTCGGCAGCGGCCGTGGTCGGCGGCGCTGACGCCGCGACCTCGGCCGCAAGCCGATCGGCTTCGGCT
>JBARNF010000053.1:0-2882 GCA_049802835.1 Bradyrhizobium sp. | reverse complement strand
CCATGGGATTGCCTCGTTCGGTTGGAGAGCGCAGCGCGGGGATGGCGCCGCTTGAGCGTGACGGTGAAAGTATGAATGGCGTGATGCCGGGTCAAGCGCGCTCACTCAGTCGGGATCGAATGGCAGTACGGCGTCCAGCGCGGAGAGTGGAAGCTCCATGAATTCAGCGGCTTCGGTCCAGAGCAGGGCGGTCCGGACGACCCGCCCCGGGTACAACCGGCCGAGCACGGCGCGGTACAGCGCGAGCTGGCGGACATAGGCCGGCGGCACCCCGGCCAGGTCCGACGGTGGCTGCTGGTTGGTCTTGAAGTCGACGATGAGCACCTCGGCCTCGGTTACCACCAGGCGGTCGATCTGCCCGGATACCAGCGCCGGCGGCTGGCCGGGCAACGCGAGGCGGCCGACGATCGACACCTCGGCGCGGCTGCCGGGCGCGAACACCGCGGCAAAGCGGGGATCGTCGATCACCGCGAGCACGCGCCCGGCGAGCCGTTCGCGTTCCGCTTCCGGCCAGTCGGCGGCGTTGCGCAGCAGATATCGCAACGCGGCATCGCGCCGCCGCTCCGGCAGGACGTCCGGCAGCGACTGCAGCAACCGATGCACCAAGGTGCCGCGCTGCATCGCGAGACTGCGGGCCGTGAGCGATTCGCCGGTGCGTAACGGCCGCTCGTCGCCGGACGAATCGGACGGCCGGAGCACGGCGACCTCGCCGGGCGCGTCCATTGCCGGCATGCGCAGCCAGGCCGGCAGCGCGACCGCCGTCTCCACCATGCGCCGCGCCTCATCGCTCCCGGTCTCCGCGATGTCCTCGGCCCGCGCATAGCGCTTCACCGGCCCGTCCTCGGTTTCGATCACCTCGACCTCCAGGCCCGCCGCCTCGAGCCCGCGCGCCATCAGGTCGTACCAGCTGCCGCCGCGGACGTTATTCATGTTGCCCGGCATGCAGCCGCCGATGACGAGCCGGTCGGCGGCCCTGGTCATCGCGACGTAGAGCAGGCGCCGATATTCGTCCTCGGTCTCCTTCAGCATCGCCGTGCGCGCCGCAGCGATGGCCTGCGGATCCTCGGCCTTGCGGCCGGCCCAGACCACGATCTCGTTGTCGCCATGCGGCACATGGATCAGCCGCAGCCGCTGCGAATCCGCAGGCGACGAGGTCGTGTCGACCAGAAACACCACGGAGGCTTCGAGACCCTTGGCGCCGTGCACGGTCATCACCCTGATCTCGTCGCGCGAGATCTCCATGTCGCGCTTCACCTCGGTGTCGGCGGCGCGCAGCCACGCCACAAAGCCCTGCAGCGAGGCCGGCCCCTTGCGCTCGTGCGACAGCGCCAGTTCGAGGAACTCGTCGAGCGCGTCATTGGCCTCGTGGCCGAGCCGCGCCAGGATGCGCCGCCGTCCGCCATCGCCGCCGAGCAGCCAGGCATAGAACGCGAACGGGGTCTCCTCGCGCGCGCGGCCCTCGCACTGCTGCAGCCGGCGCAGCACGCCCATCAGCCGCTCGTCGCCGGCGGCGTG
The DNA here is from genome assembly GCA_049802835.1 of Bradyrhizobium sp. Taxonomy (GTDB): domain Bacteria; phylum Pseudomonadota; class Alphaproteobacteria; order Rhizobiales; family Xanthobacteraceae; genus Bradyrhizobium. Next base: position 1,367 of record JBARNF010000053.1, on the reverse strand, counting down.
CGCCGCGAGCGCATCGCGCAAGGACCCGCGGCGCTGCCCAGCCAGCTTGAACAGGTCATCGTCGTCGAGACCGAACAGCGGGCTCTTCAGCGCGGTGGCCAGCGCCAGATCGTCCTGCGGCAGCAGCAGCGCATCCGCAAGGTTCATCAGGTCGATGATGGCGATATGCTCGGTCAGCTTCAGGCGGTCGGCGCCGGCGACGGGAAAGCCGGCGTGTTTGAGCGCCTGGATCACGGCGTCGAACGCATTGCCGCGCCGGAGCACCAGGATCAGCATGTCGCCATAGCTCAGCCGCCGCCGCGCGCCGTCATGGCCGGTCATCGTGCCCGCACCGATCAGCCGCTTGATCTCGGCCTGGATGCGACGTGCGAGCTTCACCTCGGGGCTGGTGACGGAGACGCCGTCGAACGGCGCGCGCCAGCCCTCGATCTCCTTGCGGTCGTCGCGCTCGCACAGGCTCCACAGCTCGACCAGGCTCGGCCCGGCATCGGTCAGCGAGTTATGGACGGGGTAGCCGATATCGGGCGAATGGATGCTGCTGTAGACGTCACGCTCGCGGAACACGTGATCGACCGCGTGCAGCACCGTCGGGCCGGAGCGGAACGAATAGGTGAAGGACACCGGGTCGAACAGCAGGCCCGCATCCGTGAAGCGCTTTTGCAGCTGGCGCCGCCGCGCATCGAACTCGTGCGGATCCGCGCCCTGGAACGAGAAGATCGACTGCTTCTCGTCGCCGACCGCGAAGATCGTGCGCGTCAGCCCGTCGCGCGCTCCGGCGCCGGCCGTGAACTCCTCGATGATGTGGGCGACGATGTCCCACTGCCTGGGGCTCGTATCCTGGGCCTCGTCGATCAGCACGTGATCGACGCCGCGGTCGAGCTTGTAGTGCACCCAGCCGGCGGACACCCGGTTGAGCATCGCGAGCGTCTTGTCGATCAGGTCGTCATAGTCGAGCAGGCCGCGCTCCTCCTTCTCGCGGCGATAGTTGGCGGCCGCGGCGGTCGCGATCTGCAGCAGCGCCTCGGTGCGGTCGCGCACGACAGCGGCGCGGCGCTTCTCGATCAGGCGGTCGAGCCGGGACGCCTCGGAATCGAACAGACCCGCGAGCCCCGGATTCGCGTCGGCGAATTTCTTGGTCAGGAGCGATTTGCGTGGCTCCTTGTCCTCGGTCAGAAACAGCCGGAGATATTCGTCGACCTGATCCGTGCCTGAGAACGCCAGCGCCGCGCGCAGCTGCTCTGCCTGCTTCTGGTCGGTCTTGGCGCCGCCGTCGAGCCGGGCGGCAATATCCGTCCAGTCCATCAGCGGCAGGTTGGGGCCGTCGACGATGTCGCGCTCGATCGCCTCCAGCGTCTCGTCCGCCGCGA
>JBARNF010000052.1:0-1638 GCA_049802835.1 Bradyrhizobium sp. | reverse complement strand
AGTCCGAGCTGCGCGCCGAACGCGCGGCGACTCCCGCCGACACGGTCGCCGCACGCGCCGCAGCCTTGGAGGAGGACGACCGGGCGCTGGTGGAAGAAATCGGCGATGTCCGCGCGGCGATCGAGACGACGACCCGGCAACGCGCCGAGCTCGAGAGCGGCCGTGGCGCGGAACTCGCCGCGCAGGACGAGGCCACGGCAGCCGCCGGTTTGGCGGGACTTGCCCGCAACTATGCGCTGGTCGAAGCGGCCTGCCTGCTCGTGACGGCGGCGATCGAGCGGCACCGCGCTCGCTACCAGGATCCGCTCATCGCTCGGGCTTCGCGGCTCTTTACCGCGGTGACCGGCAAGTCGTTCGAAGGCCTTGCGCTCGACTACGGCGATGACGACATGCTGACCATCGTGGCACAGCGGGCGGCCGGACGGCCGGTGAAGATTGCCGGGCTGAGCGAAGGCACGCGCGATCAGCTCTACCTTGCGCTCCGCCTCGCCGCCCTGGCCGAGTTTGCGGCGCGCGCCGATCCGCTACCCTTCATCTGCGACGATCTGCTGGTGAGCTTCGACGACGTTCGTGCGGGCTTCGCGCTCGATGCCCTCGCGCAAGCAGCCGAAGGCATGCAGGTCATCCTCTTTACCCACCATCGGCACGTTGTCGAATTGGCTGCGGCAAGGCTGCAACACCAAGCCGACATTATTGAGCTCTAAATGACGCGTGCGCAGTGGGCCGCGTCTGCATGGAACCGCGGCTGCGCAATGCGCGACGTCCGGAGTGGCCGCAGCATCGACGGATCGGAGCCCGAGGACTTGAGCGAACCAGAAGCCGCACAGTACTCAGGGTCGTGGCGACCGGCGAGAGAAAAGACAAAGCTGCCTGATGGAGGTCTACCGTGTCCGTGACCTATTACGTTGCCCTGCCATTCGTTCGCACAGAGGATGGGAGCGTTCCCGGTCAAGCTCAGGAATGCCCGAACGAGTCGTCGGCAATTCGGCGCGCCGAGACGATGGCCCGAGATCCGGCGAATGCCGGCGCGCTCGCGTTCAAGCGCAGCGGCGATCCGAACATGGGGAATTTCGCAGATGCGATCCTATTGAAGGCATTCGGAGACGTGGCGGAAAATCTCGACGAGCTCTGAGCTACGCGAAAGGAGCGACCATTCAGCGGCGCCCGGGCAATATCGCCGTCAGGCGTGATCGCCGTCGACGCTGTACGTTCGACTGTGGCCGCACTCGGCGCACACATAGGTGCGAAGCTCCAACGCGCCGTTGCCGGCGTCCGCCTCCACAAGGTTGACGATCATCTTCCCCGAGCACACGGCGCACAGGGAGGCCGCCATGGCCGGCCGCCAGCCGCTCTTTCGTCGCCACGTGACGCCCTTTCAGCGGAAAATTCGTTGGCCGCAATTCACGCGCACGACGCGCTCGGCGTCATGTCGCAGCCTGCTGGGCCGCGAGAGCGCCACGCTTCCGGGTTTCCTCGCCACTCGGTCCATTTCGACCCGCCACTTCGCAAGATGGTCCGCCCGAGTCATTCCGCTGCTCGAGCGCATGGCGGCTGTGGACGGGCGCGTAGAGACCGCTTGCGTCGTGCGCCGCGGAACAAGCCCCGCGGACGGCTACCAGCGTCTCCCCCAGCCCCAAC
>JBARNF010000051.1:0-1514 GCA_049802835.1 Bradyrhizobium sp. | reverse complement strand
AGCTAACCGTGCGACCGAACCCCGTCAAGACCGCTCGCGCCTACGTTGTCCTTAGTGCCCGGCATCACTATTGTTGGGAGGCGCCACGCGTGCAATCCATCGAAGAGGCCAGGCGATGGGATCTGCTTCGCAGGAGAACGCGAGATGACCGCCGTTCCCGAGACCCGATGGGCCAGGACGATCGACGGCGCCTGCATCGCCTATCAGGACCTCGGTTCGGGCCCCACCCTGCTCGTGGTGCATGGCTGGGTCTCGCACCTTGAGGTGTACTGGGAGCAGCCGCGCTACGTCCGCTTCCTGAAGCGACTGTCGCGGAACATGCGAGTGCTCGTGTTCGACAAGCGGGGAATCGGTATGTCGGACCGGGCGGTCGGGTCCCCGGACCTCGGCGTGCTGCTCGACGACGTCCGCGCCGTGATGGACGCGGCGGGCGTCGAGCGAGCGGCCCTCCTGGGCTGGGGAGGGCCGGGTCCGGAGCTCGCGGCGTTCTTCGCCGCGACCTACCCGGAACGCACCGTGTGCTTCGCACTCGGGGGCGATCTCCACTATCGCGAGGAGCCTGACTACCCTTGGGGCATGACCCACGAGGCCTTCGAGCGCGATCTGGCCAGGCTTCTCGAGGCGTGGGGGAGCGACGCCGGAGCGAGTGAGTTCGTGCGCTGGGGATACGGCAGCATGCGGTGGGGACCGGATGGTCACGCGGACCTCCCCCCCTACAGCGATCCGGAGTTCCTCAGGTGGAACGCGAAGCTAGCACGCTACTCGGCGACGCCGGCGAGCTACGAAGCCTTCGATCGCATGTGGTTTGGGACCGACGTGCGCCCGATCCTGGGAGCCGTCTCGGTCCCCACGGCCGTGTTCTTCTCGCGGGACGATCAGGAGGACGAGAGACTCGCTCGCGCGCAGGCGAGCATGATCCCCGGAGCGCGTGCCGTGCCCGTCGCCACGACGAGCGAGGTCATCTGGGTGCCCGAGCCCGAGCCAATGGTGGCGGCGATCGAGGACTTCATCGCCTCGGTCCGCAAGGAAGAGGCCGCTTTGGACCGCATGCTCTCGACGGTACTCTTCACCGACGTCGTCGGCTCCACCGCAAAGGCCTGCGAGCTCGGGGACCAGGCCTGGAGCGAGCTGCTCGAACGGCACAACCAGACGGTGCGGGCGATGCTCGCCAGGTATCGCGGTGTCGAAGTGCAGACCACAGGCGACGGCTTTCTCGCCACCTTCGACGGACCAGCACGGGCAGTCAGGTGCGCCCAGGGAATCTGCGAGGCGGTCAGGACCCTAGGCATCGAGGTGCGTGCCGGCTGCCACACGGGGGAGATCGAGCTGATGGGCGCCGACGTCGGCGGCATCGCCGTGCACATCGGCGCTCGAGTCGCCGCGCTCGCCGGGCCCTCCGAGGTCCTCGTCACGTCGACGGTCAAGGACCTCGTGGCCGGCTCCGGCTTGGTGTTCGGCGACCGGGGAGAACACCACCTGAAGGGCGTGCCCGACACATGGCGCCTCTACACCCT
>JBARNF010000050.1:0-3067 GCA_049802835.1 Bradyrhizobium sp. | reverse complement strand
GCGCATGGCGCCGATGGCCGCGAGCATGGCCACGACGGCAACCAGCAACGTGCGCATCAAGGTGGTCGCCGCTCCGGCGATCCAGGGCTCCGGCGTGGCGAGGCTCGCCAGCGGGAGATCCTGCAGGTCCAGGCCCTGCAACCCGATGGACGGACCCGCCGCTGCCAGTCCAACACCAAGTGCTGCGAACACGATGCCATGCGCCGATCGCACCGGTCCGAGCCAGGTCACGAAGAACGCTCCCCCGACGCCGAAAAACAGGCCCACATACAAGCCCAACCGGGCCAGCCAGATCAGTCCGTCACGCCAGCGATCGCGCGTGACCGACGCCGCATTCGTGCTTGGCGCGCCGACTGCAAAGGTGACGGCGCCCGCGACGGGATGACCGTCCGCGGAGATCACCCGATAGCTGACGAGCTGGCTGCCGCGCGGCAGATCGGAGGGCAGCGTTACGACGACCGTCGCCTCCGCCGCATCGAAGCGAACATCGTCGCGCTTCCGGCCCAGCGCGTCGACCAGGGTGAGCGCGCCAATCCCGACCGCCTCATTGAAACGCAATGTGACCGCCGGAGGGACGGTGGCGAGAACGCTGCCATCGGCGGGCTCTGCGGACAGCAGCACGGCGTGCGCGACAGCGCTGGCCGTGAGGACCACGACCAGCGCCAGGGCGAGGAGAGCAGCGGAGAGGCTGCGCCTCACGACGCCGGCAGTCTGAGCACCGGCAATTTGCCCGTCTCAACTTGAATGCTCATCGTCCCCCCTCAGAACGTGTACTTCGCGGCGAGCACATAGGTCCGTCCCGGGAAAGGATGAAACAGTGTGTACTGCTGATTGAAGAGGTTATCGACCCCGAAATCGAACGAGAAGGTCTTGGTCGCGTTATAGTGGACCTTCATGTCGACGACGAAGAAGCTGTCGAAGGCACCATAGACGTGCGAAACGATGTCGGTGTTGTCGAGCGTCGAATATTGCTTGCCGCTATAGCGCGCCGCGACCGTATAGGCCCAACTCTCGTTCGGCCGGTAGGTGGCACCGAGCTTGGCGCGCCAATCCGGCACGTAGGGCACGCGCTTGCCGACGACGGGGATAGCCCCCTTCCAGTTCGCATCGGCCAGGATCTTTGAATCCACATAGGTGACGCTGCCGAACAGCTGGAGACCGTCGATGAGGACGTTGTCCTTGTCGACGGAGAGTTCGACGCCCTGCATGCGGACGGCATCGACATTGCTGACGGCGGTCTGGACGATCTGCGCGCCGTCCGTATTGCGGGTCACAGTCGTCGACTGCGATATCAACGCGTCGAAGGTCTTTTCCTCGAACAGCGTCAGACGAACACGGCCGTCAATCCAGTGACGCTCGATGTTCAGCTCTCCGGTGTAGTCGTGCTCTGGCTTCAGCAGTGGGTTGGCGAGATAGATCACGTTGCCCGACGAGACATTCTGATACAGCTCACCAACCGTTGGGAATCGGTACGCCTCGCCGAAATTGGCGGTGACGTTCCAGTCCCGATTGAGATCGTAGGAGAGCGATGCCTTCGGCGAGAATTTCGTTGCACTGAGCTGCGGCTGAGCCGTCGCCACCGATTGCGTGATGGCGCCCGCGGAGCTGGTCAACGTGTTCACGTTGAAACCGTCGAGCGCGCGCCAGGTTTCGAGCCGCCCGCCGAGCGTCAATTTCAGATTGGGCAGGATCTTCCAGGCATCCTGCAGCCATAGGGCGCCGGTCCGCGTCTCACCCACGCCGGTCGCATACAGCTGGCCGGTGCCGGTCGATGTCGCCTGATCCCAGACCGCTGATGCGTAGGTCGGGTTCTCCAGACGGTAGCGGTCGCCGTGCACGCCGAACGAGACTTCGTGCGGCCCGTCATAGCCATACGGACGCCAGATGGCCTTGGCGTCCGCATTCTGCCAGTTGGTGCCATCCATGCGTGAAATCTTGCCGTTCTGCGAATAGCCGACGCCGGTGGCGGTCACGGTGAACGGATTGAGCTGGGTGTCCTGCAGATAGTTATAGCTCGACGCCGAGAGATCGAAATCGAAGATGCCCTTAGTGTCGCTCTTGAGCGCGATGGCGTTCGACAGCTGGGTCTGATCCCAGATGTAGCGGCCACTGGCGAAAGTACTGATGTTGTTGAAGGTCGGCTGCCCGGTGGCGTCGCGCAGATAGGTCTGCGGCGTCGACACCTGGTGATTGTTCCAGATGCCCAGCGAATAGGTCGCCTGAACCAGCGGACTGAGATCATAGGCGAGCCGCAGATTGCCCGACGTCTGCTGCGAATGCGCCAGGATGCCGGTGCCGACCACATCGGTCTCGGTGCCAGTCTTGTTCCTGGCAAAGAACGCGCCGGTCGCAGTCTTCGGCAGCGATGGGCTCGTCGTATAAGTCAACGGCTGCTGATAGCTGTCCAGATAATTCGCCGTGACCAGCCACGACAGCTTGCCGTCGCGATTGCCCGCAGCCGCGCTGGTCTGGCTGGTGACATAGGTGTCCTTGGTGCCGTATTGATTCCACGGCATCACCGACACCGTCTCCTTGGCCACCGCGAACGGCTTGTCCGGCATCTTCGAGGTGATCAGCAACACGCCGCCGATCGAATTGCCGGGATATGCGGCGGAGAATGGACCGTTCAGATAGTCGATCCGCGCGATCGCCTCCGGTGAGATCAGATTCCATTTCGGCGCAGCGTTCGTATTGTTGTTGCCGAGCAGCGCCGAGATCAGGAGATCGTCGTAATAGATCAGGGTGCGCGCGCTGGAATTCACGCCCCATGTGCGCGTGGCCAGCACCGACATGTTGTCGCCGTCGTTGCGTTTGCGCACGAACAGGCTCGGCATGTATTTGACGGCGTCCTCGGGATCCTTGAGGTTGATCGTCTCATCGATCTGCTTGGCGGTGATGCTGAAGCTTTCCTGCGGCAGCGAAAAACGCTGCTTGGCTGCGGGAGTCTCGAACGATCCCTTCACCCCGCCGCCATCGATGTTCGCGGTCGAGGCCGGCGCCGGCTGCGCCGTGGCCGCCGGTTTCGGTGCGCTGGCTGTCCTCGCCTGGCGCACCTGCTGGGCCGGCT
>JBARNF010000049.1:0-2490 GCA_049802835.1 Bradyrhizobium sp. | reverse complement strand
GCACGCACATCTGCGGATGCTGGGCGAGCCTGTAGACCGGCCAGGAGCTGGGGACGTGGACCGTCTTGCCGGCGAAGCTGAGTGCCCGGCTGCCGGCGACGGCCGGGGAGGCAGCGGTCAGCATCGCGGCGCACGCCGCCAGCAGCCCGAGCGCGACGACAAGCGCCCCGCGCCCTCTCCATGCTCGGCTCGGCTCGATCACTGGGTGCACTCTCGATACAACGACGCCACCAGGGTGAAAGTTGCTCACCCGCGGGCGAAACCCTGCAGGCTTGAGAAGTGCCCCGAGCTGGATTCGAACCAGCGGCCTATCCCTTAGGAGGGAGCATTTGTCAAGAATTGATTTGGCTTGAAATCAGCGATTTCGCTTGGACGTGCGGAGATCGAGAGGACAAAGGCGGCCAGGACCGGACTCTGGCGGCCAGATCTGTCCCTACCTTTTTGTCCCTACCCAAGAAGCGCGTAGCTGAGGCGGGATTGCAGGTTCCCTTGTTGATAGGAACCATCAGGCCAGGTGCGCCAATGAAAGCGCAGCGCGATCTTGTCAGTCGATCACGCCCATCTCGTAGAGAAATCTCGAAGGTGTCTTGTGCCAGCCAAAATACTCGCGGGCATAGGTCATCACTAGGGACTCGCTGGTTCGAGTGATCCCCACGAAGCAATTCCGGCGCTCCTCGCACATCTCATCGCTCGCGCCACCTTTCTTGATGGCTTGAAATGAGGGGAGAACATCCTCGGCAAGTCCGATCAAGAAAACGCGAGGAAACTCCATTCCCTTGGCGTTGTGGATGGTGTAGCAGCGGACCGTCCCGGGCGGAATTGGCATCACCTTGGGGGACAGGTCCAGCTCCTGAAGGAAGGTAGACAGCGGAATCGGAGTGCCACCGAAGCGTGAGCCTATGGCTTTCGTAAGGACATTCCAGACCTCTGACTCTTGGATGAAGTCGGCAAAGTCTCGCTCTTCGGAGGAGATTGCTGAGGTTTCTAATGAGCCAAACCAACTCACGGCTGCATCTATGAAGTCTTGGTAATCCATCTTGTCTGCGAGACGGCGGCCATCAAGCGCGAGTAGTTCACGCGTCTCCGGCGCCAAGCTTGACCCTCGTGCGAGCGCCTCCTCGATAAATGAACGCAGGTGATCACCACCCCGGGCTGAGGACGAGGCGACCAAGTCTTCGACCGGCAGCTCAATGCCTACGAGCTTGAAGAAGGCTCGGCTGGCAACGGCGAGGTTCTCGCGGTCGCCGCGGCCGTTTGCCAAACGGAGCATCGACATCAGCCACCGGAACGGCGCGCTTTCGAAGTCGGTCTTTCGCACCGGGAGGACCGATTCGACGCCTTCGGCAGCGAAATGCGGCTCGACGTCTTTGAGCAGACGAGTGGATCTCGCCAGGACCACGCAGTTGTCCCTTTCTTGGACTGGGAGCTTGGCGATCTCCGAAGCCACCCACTGGGCCTCGTGTCGACTGCTCGGAAACTCCTCGACTCGCACCGCGTCGGCGCCGAAGTCTGTTCCTGCGGCCGTGAGAGGCAGCTTGTCGTAGTTACGTTCGATGTTATGGGCGATCAGGGCATTGGCCAGCTCGATGACAGGCGGCGGACACCGGTAGTTGGTCGGTAGCTGAATGGTCCGCATCGCGTAGCGTTTCTCCAGCTCTTTTAGCCGTCGCGGATCAGCGCCGTTCCACTGGTAGATGATCTGGTCGTCGTCGGCGACGACAAAAAGGTTCGAGGGGTCGTCTCCCACCAGCCTCTTCAGGAACTCGAACTGCGCGAGGCTCGTATCTTGAAACTCGTCGACGAGCACGTGCAGGTAGGTGGAACGAAGTTGCTTCGCGACCATGGGTTTTTGGTCGAGCAGCTCACAGGCGAGACATAGAAGGGTCGAGAAGTCGAGCGAGTTTTCCTCGATCAGGGCCTGGCGATATCCCCGATAGAGGTAGGCCACCGTCTCCGAGAGTTCCGGTTCGCGGATGCGCGCGGCAGCTTCATCGAGCGGCACGAGCTTCTCGAGCAGGTTGTCGATCAAGGGAAGCAGTCGCACTTGACCGCGATCCAGGTCTGGGCGCTTCACCTCTGCTTCACGGATGACCTTTTCGAGAACCGCCTCTCGATCGGCGTCCTGGGCGAGAATGGTGAAATCCGGCGTGACCCCGATGTGCGAGCCGTGCTGTCTGAGAGTTTCTGCCGCGAAGGAATGGAAGGTGGTCAGCAGCGTGCGCTCTGCGCCCGACGAAAGGAGTTCACGCGAGCGCTCCTCCATCTCACCGGCGGCGCGACTCGTAAACGTCAGGCCGAGCACGCGAAAATGCTCACCCGGGCTCTGTTCGATGATTCGCGCCAGGCGGGAGACGAGAACCGCGGTCTTCCCCGACCCGGGACCCGCTAGCACCAGAGTCGGCCGCTGGTCGGCTTCCACCGCTGTCCGCTGACTCTCGTTCAGTTGCTGGAACTGCGTCGCCTGACTTTTCATGGCGCCAGCTTAAGAGC
>JBARNF010000048.1:0-4825 GCA_049802835.1 Bradyrhizobium sp. | reverse complement strand
TGAGCTGATCGGAGCAGGCGCGGCGGGCAGCCCGGGTGTCGGAACGGCATCGGACAGCCCGCTGACCGCGGTCCGCCGCAACGGGGACTCCTGCGGGGCCAGGAAGCCGTCGCGAACCGGCCGGAATGCGTCGATGGTCTGGGAGCGAGCCGCCTCGGTGCCGACAGCGCCGAGCAGCAGGCATGCGGCGGAGGCGCCGCGCCACATCGCGCGCCTCGCGCGGCTGTCAGGCCTCCACCCCACGATGAAAATACTCCAACAAAATCAATTGCGTCGTCGGGCAGCCCCGCGCCGCCGGCAAACCGTGTCGTTAAGGGAGTAAAAACAAATATGGTTAATGGGCTGTTGATGACGCGTTGCCGCCTCACCCATGCTAAAGAGCTGCGCCTCACTGTGACTGCCTTGGACGGACGCATGCCGAGATCGAAGCCGTTGACCGAAGCCCCTCCCGCCAACGCGGATATCCAGTCGGCGCTGCGCACCCTGGATGCCGGCAGCAACGGCATTGCTGCGATCGCGGCGGCGCTGCGCGGCCCGCTGGGCGCGGCGTTTTCCGCTGCGGTCGAGCTGATCCGGCAAGCCAAGGGCCGCGTCATCCTCACCGGTCTCGGCAAATCCGGCCATGTCGCGCGCAAGATGGCCGCGACCCTGGCCTCGACCGGGACGCCCGCCTTCTTCGTTCATTCGGCCGAGGCCGGTCACGGCGATCTCGGCATGATCACCTCGGACGACGTCATCATCGCGCTGTCGTGGTCCGGCGAGCAGCCGGAGATGAAGACGCTGGTCAATTACGCCAAGCGTTTCGCGATTCCGCTGATCGCAATCACCTCCAACGCGCAATCCTCGCTGGGGCAGGCGGCGCGGACCGTGCTGGAGCTGCCGAAAGCGCGCGAGGCCTGTCCGCACAATCTGGCGCCGACCACCTCGACCCTGATGCAGGCAGCGATCGGCGACGCGCTCGCGATCGCACTGCTCGAAGGCCGCGGCTTCACCGCGCTCGAGTTCGCCAATTTCCATCCGGGCGGCAAGCTCGGCGCGATGCTCAAGCACATCTCCGACCTGATGCGCTCAGGCGACGCGGTGCCGCTGAAGCCGCTCGGCACCGGCATGTCGGATGCGCTGGTCGAGATGTCGGCCAAGGGGCTCGGCTGCGTCGTCATCGTCGACGGCCGCGGCCATGTCGCGGGCATCGTCACCGATGGCGATCTCCGGCGGAAGATGCGCGCTGATCTGCTGTCGGCTTCCGTCGACGAGATCATGACCGCGAACCCGCGCACCGTCCGCCGCGAGGCGCTCGCCTCCGAGGCGCTGGAGATCCTGAACTCCGCCAAGATCACGACGCTGATCGTGACCGACGGCGCCAAGCCGGTCGGCATCCTGCACATGCACGATCTGTTGCGGGCAGGGGTGGCATAGCTCGAAGCGTCGTTCGCGGGCGCTCGGCTCCCGCGCGCTTCGGCAGACCGGTCAGCCTGTACCGAACCGTGCCGCATCGTCCTCCAGCGGCAGCTGCAGTGCGTTCGCCACATACGACACGGTGCGATAGAAGCCGCACAGCAGGATGATCTCCAGCACCTGATCCTCATCGTGATGCAGGCGGAGGCGGGCGAATTCGTCATCGCTCAAGGTCGACCGGTCGTGCAGCGCGTCGACCGCGGCGATCAGGGCCTGTTCGGGGGCCGACCAGCACGCCGCGTCGGCCGGCGCATGCACGGTGGCGTCGATCTGCTGCGGTGTCAGGCCGGCGTCTGTGCCAAAGATGCGGACATGCACCCCCCATTCGTACTCGCACGCATTCAGCGCGCAGGTCCGATCGATGACGACTTCGCGCTGACGCAGGGACAGCGGGCCGCGGTCGAGCAGGCTGCCGCCGCGAAATTTGGTCCAGGCGCGCGCATGGCCGGCCATCACCCGGAACAGCATCAAGGGCGGCGCCCCGCGCATGATCTGGTCGAATTGCGCCTGGATGTCGGCCGGGTAGGGCGGCTGCAGCGGGGCGATCCGGGGCATGGCGGTTCCTCCTGGTATGTGCTACATTTAATGTAGCACAATGCTACGCTTTCCGTAGCGGATGGCAAGCTATCGGAGACTTTTCGTGTCGAAAGACGTTCAACCGCGCCGGGTGCGCGGCTCGCGCTCGGGCCGCCCGGTCATGGCGCTGCTCGATCTGTTGGGCCGGCGCTGGTGCCTGCGCATCGTCTGGGAGCTGCGCGACGGCGCCCTGACCTCCCGCGCGCTGCGCACGGCCTGCGATGAGGCCTCGCCGACCGTGTTGCAGGCGCGGCTGGATGAGCTGCGCGAGGCGGGCTTCATCGTGCTGGGCGACAGCGGCTACGAGCTGACGCCATTGGGGCGCGAGCTGTTGGAGACCTTCCTGCCGCTGCATCGCTTTGCCGAGCGCTGGAGCCGGCAGACGGGATGAACCGGGCCGGGGCGCACGCGGTCCCGGTCTGGCCGGACACGGCGGCGGCGTGCTATGGGCTCGCCCGAGACAGGGAGCAGAGCCGATGCCGGGTGCATTCGATCTCGACAAATATCTCGCGCGCATCGGCTATCGCGGGCCGCTGACGCCGACCTTGGATACGCTCGCCGGATTGCAGGCGGCGCATGTCGATGCGATCGCGTTCGAGGGGCTGGATCCGCTGCTCGGCCGTCCGGTGAACATCGATCTTGCTTCGGTGCAGGCCAAGATCGTCGACGGCCGCCGCGGCGGCTATTGCTTCGAGCAGAACGCGCTGTTGAAGGCGGCGCTGGAGGCGATCGGATTTGCGGTCACGCCGCTCTCGGCCCGGGTGCGCTGGCGGCTCGACGCGGACGCGCCGTTGACGCCGCGCACGCACATGATGCTCAAGGTCGATCTGCCCGAGGGGCCTCATCTCGCCGATGTCGGCTTCGGCTCCTGCCTGCTCGATACGCCGCTGCAGATGGTCCCCGGCATCGAGCAGCCGACCGCGATGGGGACGTTCCGTCTGACGCAGTCGGATGGGCTCTATTGGCTCGCGGCGAAGCAGCCGGCCGGCTGGCGCATGATGTATGTGTTCGATCTCGTGCCGCAGATCCATGCGGACTACATGCTCGGCAACTGGTTCACCTCGACCAGCCCGTCGACGCCGTTCACCTCGGTGCTGATCCTGGAACGGCTGACGCGCGAGGGGCGCTACAAGCTGGTCAACCGGCGCCTCGTCGTCGAGGCGCGGGATGGCGAGGTCATGAGCGAGCGCATCATCGAGTCGCCGGAAGCGCTGCGCAGCCTGATCGATGAATTGTTCGGCATCACGCTTCCGGTGCCGGTCGACCAAGTCTGGGCGCGGATCGAGAGCTGACCAAGATGCAGGACGAGCTTCAGCTGGATTCTTATCTCGCCCGCATCGGTCATCGCGGGCCGCTCGCGCCTGAAATGTCGACGCTGACGGCGCTGCAGGCCGCGCATGTGGACGCGATCCCGTTCGAGGCGCTCGATCCGCTGATGGGACGTCCGGTCCACGTGGATCTGCCCGCGGTCCAGCAGAAGCTCGTGCTCAGCCGCCGCGGCGGCTACTGCTTCGAGCAGAACGTGCTGTTCCAGGCGGTGCTGGAAGCGGTCGGCTTCAAGGTCACCGGCTTGACGGGCCGCGTGCGCTGGCGCTCGGCGCCGGATGATCCGCTCGGGCCGCGGCAGCACATGATGCTGCTGGTCGAGGTCAATGGTCGTCCGCATCTCGTCGATGTCGGCTTCGGCATCTGCATGATGGATGCGCCGATCAGCCTGGAAGTCGGGCTTGAGCAGAAGACGGCGATGGGCACCTTTCGAATCGGCACGTGGAACGGGCTCTACACGGTAAGCGCGAAGCAGCCCACCGGCTGGCGCATGATGTACGCGTTCGACCTCGCGCCGCAGATCCATGCGGATTACGTGCTCGGCAGCTGGTACACCTCGACCAGCCCGAACGTGCCGGCCACGACCACATTGACGATGGAGCGCGTGTCGCGCAGCGGGCGCCACAAGCTGGTCAATCGCCGCTCTGTCGTGGAGGCGCGCGATGGCGAAGTCGTCAAGGAGCGCGTGATCGAGAGCGCCGCCGAGCTCGGCCGTCTCATCGACGAGATTTTCCAGGTGACGCCACCAGTGCCGGTCGAAGACATCTGGGCACGTACCAAGGCCTGATCATTCGCTGATGGCGCGAGTCGACGTTACGCTTCGTGCAAGGAGTGCAGACGTCATCAAGCTCGGATCGCATTTGAATGGAATGCCGATGCAGCCATTGTGCTTATCTTAAGAGTCGCACGTCTAAGTTGCGGAAATTAAGGGGGTTCGCGGCGTCCTGCCGTCGAACCGTGGGGACCGTCCAACATGACTGACATCGTGAAGCTCGCGGTGCGTGCAACCCGGCCGGGGACGGTAGCCGCTGAGCCGGGCAGCCGTCGCCGCACGCGGTCTAACCCCTCCTGACATCAGAGCCGCGTGGTGCGTGGTTCATCCGAGCTGGCCTGATCGCCAGGACGGGTGGGGGCTTCACGGTAGATCGTCGACTCTGACGCTTCGACGCTCATCCGATCGATCATGGGACGTCGGCTTGACCTGCCACTTCAGGCCGTGCGCATCCCATGTCGAGGAAGCCCCCACCCCTTTTTTGGTTGAGATGCAATTTTGGAAATTGGATTCGAGCGGAAGCGCCGCGAACAGTGTGCTCCCTCGCCCCGTTCTTACGGGGAGAGGGTTGGGGTGAGGGGCAGACACACGGGTAGTGTGACTGGTGAGACCTGTACCACCTCACCCGGATTGCATCTTCGATGCAATCCGACCTCTCAGCGCGAGCGAAGCTCGTCGCGCCCCCGCAAGCGGGGC